>DYMC01000194.1 GCA_020721745.1 Lentisphaera sp.
ATCTCTGACCTTGTGTGTCCCGTGAATCACCTAAAAAATCCGTCTTCGCCTACGGCTACGCCGTGATATGTCGGGGGCTTTTTTTTGCAGTGTCTCCCATTCCGCGAGCAAGCAACACAATACTCGCGGAATGCATTGTCCGCAAGGACAACCCGATGTCCCCAAGGGGACAAGTCCGAAGGACAAGGGCGGTTGCTTAGCTTTCAGCGGCAACCGTAATCCCCTAAAAAAATCGGGGCTTTCCCACATCAACGGGGTTAATGTAAAGGCCTGTCCATAAAAGTCAAATGCAGAATCGGATTTTTTTTGAAAAAATCCGATTTTGCCGTAAATTTTGGGAAAAAGGGGGGACACCATTTGCAAACGGCTTGTTTTCAAGTAGATACAGCTCAAAGATTGTCTAGAGGGAGAATTTTATTTTGGCCATTTTTGGGAAAATCCTTTTTTCGGGCCCGGATGGAGTCGTTTTTTGGGCGAATATATCCCTGATGTTCTGGAGGGATTTCTTGATGCATGTTCTTAGTGGATCCGTGGTGAATTTTTGAGCCAGCAGGTCGCATCCTATTTTCCTCAGTATGTTTAACGCCAGCGGCGCGCTCGGCGATCGCGCCCTACCTTGTGTGTCCCGTGAATCCCCTAACCCGGCATAGCCGGAACCAAAAAGTTTCAAATTCAAAAATCTTGGATACATGCTATCTTATGCGGCATGAACACACAACATCTCATAACAGAACGCTATGATGACCAAATATCCGGAGTCATATCCTGCTTCGACCGAATTGTCATAACCGGCACGCTTCCCGACATCTGCCATGCGGGAGCGATGGCCTCTCAGCTGACGAAACGGAAGATGCGTATCTTCGACTACGGTGCCTTAGTGGATCCGATACGGAACATGCTCCATGACAACGCGCGGAAAGTCGCGGCCGCCCAGGGAGCCGAAATCGAACAGATCAGAAAGCTCAAGGATTTCCGTAAGGAGGACAGAATCAGGGAGATAATTGCCGCGCGCGGAATCAGAAGCGGGCTCGTGCATGTCTTCTCCGCCATGGAAAACTGCAGCTGCTTCAAGCCATGGCATGACAGGAAGACGGGAAATACCTTTCTCAAGCCGAACGTGGGACGCTGCTCGCATTACTATTTCTACTTCCTCGACGATCTTCTCGGTCTCCTGTATGTCCGTGTCCCGACCTGGGCTCCGTTCCGCCTCCAGATATGCCTCAACGGACACAACTGGCTTGCGTCCCTTCTTCAGCGCAATGGCGTCGGTTTCACGATGAACGACAATGCGTTCGTTGACATCGGCGACTTCGGCCTGGCGCAAAGGCTGGCCGACAGTCTTGATCCGGTCGATCTTCAACGGCGGCTGGAGCACTATGCGCGTATCGTGTGTCCGGTGGACGACTTCTTCCCTTCCGGACGGCATTGGAGCATCATGCAGATCGAATATGCTACCGACATCATCTTTAGGCGCCAAGAGGATCTCGCTCCGCTCTACGAGTCCATCAGAATGCGCGCTATCCAGGAAGTAAAAATGAACGATATATTGCGCATTGAGACAACGACAAACGATGTCTCGTTTTTCAAACACCGCCGGAAGGTGGAACACAGGGGAGGCGGCTCCAGCATGAAGAACGCCACGGTAAAGAAGACCATCCACAGTCTCGGTATCATCCGGGAACTGCTGGAAGACTCGAACTGGCGGTATGTGTCCTTCATCTCCCGTCTCGAAGATGATTCCGGAGGCAGGAAGGAGCTCGGCAAAGTCACACGCAAGGTGGAGGATGCCGGCGGACGCCAGCACCGCGGCATCAACTTCTTCCTCAAGGAGGATATCGAGCTTGTCCTTGCCGTCCTGCGCCCGGAGCATCTCATCAGCGGGGTGACGGCGCGGAGGCTGCGGCCGCTCCTCCCGGGCTGACAGGGGCCGAGGATATCCAGAGCCATACGCTGTCTCCGGGAGCATGGACTGCTCAAAAAAATCGCCGGAATGTTCAAGTACTATGTGACCCAGGTCGGCACCGGGGTCTTTGCCGCCGCAATGCGGATGCGGGAACATGAAATTATTCCAGCCCTCTCGTAAGTTGCTATTGTTGCGAGAACAATAGCTTCTATTGAGAATAATCATGACCATTTTTCGATTGATTTTGTTGATAAGGTACTAGAAGTAAGGGACTAAGATCTTGGGCAATGCCCAAGACTGAAATAAAACAAAGGAAGGTGTGATATGCCGCAGTGGACGTTGTTCGTGTTCTGGGGAGTGGTCGCCGGGATAGCCGGAGGGGCGATGGGGATAGGCGGTGGAGCGCTGGTGGTCCCCATATTGGTCCTGATATTCGGCTTGAATCAGAAGAGTGCGCAAGGATTGTCCCTCATGGCTATGATTCCGATGGCGATAGTCGGCTCGTTAAGATACTACTTCAACCCCGACATCGAGATCAATCCGAGGATAGCGCTGTTCATCGCGGCCGGCTCGATAGTCGGCGTGCTGATAGGCGCCGAGATAGCCGCGAGACTGCCGGCGGCTCATCTGAGGAAGATATTCGCAATATTCCTCATGCTGGTCGCCGTCAAGATGTTCCTATCGAATGACGAGGGAAAGAAGAATGCGGATGTCTCTATGGAGGAGAACGCAGCGCAAAATATTCACTGAGCGGAAATAAAGTTGGAGGAAGCTCGTCATGAAAGAAGACCTTGGAAGTTTTTTCACCGCTGATGATGAAAAAAACGATATTGTCGGCCATACGGGATGCCGAGTCCCGCACTTCGGGGGAGATTCGGGTCAGGATTGAAAGAAAGGCCGGGAAAGATCCGATGGGAGCGGCAAGAAAGGCGTTTGAGTCTCTGGGGATGCGCAATACCGACCTTCATAATGGAGTCTTGTTTGTCCTCTTCCTGGAAGATCGTAGATTTGTCGTTCTTGGCGACGATGGCATCAACCAGAAAGTGCCAGGCGCTTTCTGGGACGGAGTCAAGGATCTTGTCGTTGATAATTTTCGCAAGGGTCTTTTCGCAAAGGGGCTGGCCGAAGGGATCAAGCTGGCTGGCGAGCGGCTGGCAACTTTCTTCCCCTGCAGGAAAGGAGACATGAACGAATTGCCAAACGCCATTTCATATGCAGACGAGGGAGGTGCCCGGTGAACTTTAATATGATGGGGAAACGCGTCGTCCTTTGTCTGGCTCTTTTCTTTGGTATCTTCCTGTCCGCCGCTCTCCTCAGGGGAGAAGGCGGCTACCCTTCGCCAACGGACGACTACGTTAACGACTATGCCGGTGTCCTGAGCAGGCCGGACCTCGAATCAATCCACAAGATGTTCAAAGACCTTGAATATCAAACGGGCATCGAGGCTGTTGTCGTTACGATCAATTCCATTGGTGATTATCATACTGGAGACAGCGGGATAGAGTCTTTCGCCACCAATCTGTTCAACACATGGGGAATCGGACATAAAAAGGAGAACAACGGAGTATTGATTTTAGTGGCGGTGAAGGATCGGAAATGCCGTATAGAGCTTGGTGGTGGATACGGAAAAATCTATGATTCCGTCATGAAGCAGGTCATTGACGAGAATATGATCCCTTATTTCAAGACCGACGACTATAGCCGGGGCATATATGAGGGTTCGCGCGCCGCAATCGAAAAAGTGACAAGAAAAGTATCATGGTTTTCCTTTTACAAATGGCACATATTGATGGCAGTCCTCATTGTGGTCTGTATTTTTGCGGGCATCTCTTGCATGCGTTCTGGAAGGACAGGATGGGGATGGGCCTTTTTTGTGGCGGCGGGGACATTGCTTTTTTTCCTGGTGAGCATGCTGGCCAAGGGGAAAAGCTCCGGGGGTTTTGGAGGTGGAAGTTCCTTTGGCGGAGGCGCAAGCGGAAGCTGGTAGTTCGATTTTCACGGCGGCCACTCTCTTATTGTGGTCTATGCTTATTGTCTCTTA
>DYMC01000195.1:0-1775 GCA_020721745.1 Lentisphaera sp.
GAATACTGGTACGTCTTCCCCATCTCCATCCTCTTCGCCACCACCGCAATGGCTTCTGGCGTGGAAGGCGCAACCTTCTTCGCGCCTCTGTTCATCCTCGCCTTGAAACTCCCGCCTGATGTCGCCATCGGAACCGCGCTCACGACGGAAGTATTCGGCTTCGCCAGCGGACTCTTCGCTTATGCACGCAAACGTCTGATTGATTACCGCCTCGGGCTTAACCTGTTGTTGGTCACTGTTCCCCTGGCTTTGATCGGCGCCTGGGCATCGGGACAAATCCAGCCCGTCTATCTGAAAGTGATTCTTGGCGTGGGGCTGTTCATCGTGGCGCTCAGTTTCCTGCGACAGCATGAAAAGAAAGACGTTGCCCGTCTCGATGCCGCTATTCAATCCGAATACGGCGGCGAAAAAGCGGAAACGGTGCTGGTCACTGCCGAAGGGGAGCAGATTCGTTACACAGTTTGCAATCGAACCGAGGGCATGCTCCTGTGCGGCATCGGTGCGACCTTCATGGGCATGGTCTCCACGGGATTAGGCGAGATGAACGGTTACTTCCTGCTTCAACGCTGCCGCGTGCCGAGCAAAGTCTCGGTGGCGACCAGCGTGTTCGTGGTGGCAGTCTCCGCGCTGACCGCCTCGGCGGGGCATTTCATCCGTTTCGCGCAGATGGGCAGTGAGACTCTCGCCATCGTCTTCAGCATTTGCCTGTTCACCGTGCCAGGCGTCATCATCGGCGGGCAGATCGGCTCGCGCATCGCCAGCAAAATCCCACAGCGCGCCCTGGAGATCGGATTGGCGGTACTTTTCATCCTCGTCGCCGCGCTCACGCTGGGACAGGTGATTCTGTAACGGCGCAGAGTCAAGCGCCTGGGCGAAGATCAAAGCGATTTAAGCAGGAGCAGGCACAACGTCAGGAGTGAAGCGGGGTAAGAGATTCCCGCAGATTGTCCTCTGTAAGTCCAAAGAAGGAACCAGGCATGAACAATCTCACAGCCTTTCGCGCCGACAAGGATCATTTCTTTGCGCGGCATCCGCAAAGCCCGTTGACCGCCGAACAAAAGCGGCGCTTCGCGGGGTTGAATTATTTTCCCGAAAACAATTCCCTCCGCCTGGAAGTGGAGGTGGAGACATCCCCCACTTCGGAAACCATCCTGATTGATACAACTGGCGGACAGCCGCAGTCCTACCAGCGGTTTGGCAAATTCAAGTTTCTCGTTGACGGGCAGTCCGCTGAACTCGCCATTTACAAAAACCAGAACGGGTTCTTCCTGCCGTTCGTTGACTCGCTGGCAGGCAAAGAAACCTATCCCGCAGGGCGTTATCTCGAGCCAGAGAAACTGCCTAATGGAAAATTCCTGGTGGATTTCAACCTGGCTTACAACCCTTACTGCGCCTATAACGAACAATGGTCATGTCCGATCACACCCGCCGAAAATCGTTTGAAAGTGGCTGTCCGCGCGGGCGAAAAGATATTTGATCACTAATTCAACAAGGAGAATTTCAATGAACACACCCTTACATGTAACCGACGCCGAATTTGAAAATGCCGTCTTGAAATCGTCCACCCCCGTCGTCGTGGATTTTTGGGCGCCGTGGTGTCAACCATGCAAGATGATCGCGCCTGTGCTCGAAAAATTAGCTGCCGAATACGATGGAAAAGTAACCATCGCCAAAGTCTACACGGACGAGAATCCCGAATGGGCGATGAAATTCGGCGTGCAGGGAATCCCGACCCTGCTGTTCATCAAAGGCGGACAGGTCAAAGATACCATCGT
>DYMC01000195.1:1875-3929 GCA_020721745.1 Lentisphaera sp.
TCTGGCATCGGCGGTTCGACCCTGGCGAGCATTTTAGCTCGCCAGGGTTTGTCTGTGATTGTCTTTGAGGGCGGCACGCATCCAAAATTTGCAGTAGGCGAATCGATGATCCTTGAAACCTCCGAGATGATGAGGGCTTTGGCGGAATTCTACGACGTGCCAGAACTGGCATATTTCAGTTCAGAAAATTATTTCAAGTACGCGGGGTTTTCGCATGGCGTCAAGCGGCATTTCGGCTTCGTTCACCATGAGATGGGCAAGCCGCAAAACCTGCGCCTCAACCCTTCGACGGCGCTCAGGACAAGCCTGCAAGCCGTCATCCCCAAACAGCCGTATGGCCATGAAATGCACCTCTACCGCCAGGACACGGATTACTTCCTGACCTCCGTTGCCATCTCTTACGGCGCAAATATTTTGCAAAATACTTTTGTCGCTGACGTGGACATCCAGCCCGACGGCGTGACGATCTCCACAAAGAATGGACAAGCCTACCGCGCCGACTATCTCGTGGACGCGGGCGGCTTCCGTTCGCTGGTGGCGGATAAACTCGGCTGGCGGCATCACGATTTGCAGACTCACACCCGCTCCATTTTTACGCACATGATTGACGTGCCTTGCTACAACGATGTGAGCGTCTCGCCCAAAGAATTCGATGTCCCGTTTCGCTGGTCGGAAGGGACTCTGCATCACATCTTCAAAGGCGGTTGGTTATGGATCATTCCGTTCAACAACCACGTTGATTCAACCAATCCGCTGTGCAGTGTCGGCTTGCAAATTGACCCGCGCATTTATCCCGCCCGCAATGACATCTCGCCTGAGCAGGAGTTCAACGAATTCATCGAACAATTCCCAAAGATGAAGGAACAACTCCAGAACGCCAAAGCAGTTCGCGGCTGGGTCCGAGCCGAGCGCCTGCAATATTCATCGCATCGCATCGTCGGCGACCGCTTCGCGCTGCTGGGTCACGCGGCGGGATTTATTGATCCGCTGTATTCCAAAGGGCTATACGTCACGCACATCAGCGTGATGGTGTTGGCCGACCTGCTGCTCAAAGCCAAGAGGACGGGCGATTATTCGGCGCACGCCTTTCAGTATTTGGAAAAAGTCACCTTGAATTACATTGCCATGCACGACAGGCTGACTGCCAACTCAATCAAGTCGTGGTCGCATTATGAACTCTGGCGCGTCTATGCGGTGCTGTGGCTGCTGGGCGCGTATCTCGAATATCTGATGTTGAGCATCACGCGCATGCGTTCCAAAAATCGCGATGAATATATTTCGCTGTTGAAAGATAACCGACTCGCGGGCGGCGGATTCAAGCGCTTCTTCGAAATTCAGGAAAAGATAGACGCGCTTTTCGAGCAGGTCAACCCCGACGATGAGTCCGACGTCGCCCGCGTCGTCGCCGAAGCGCGCACCTTGTTCTCGTCGTTTCGTTGGCTTCCCAAACCCTTCCAAGCCGTTCTCGACGGAAAGAGTCACCTGCCGAAAAATAAATTCCGCCTGTCGCTCTTCAACAAACGCGACGGTTTCATGGGCGATGGCGAATATCGCCGCCACTTCTTTGGCGAGATGTCCCTGCTCGATCTCGGCATCAAAGGCGTGCGCGATGCCATCCGTTATTCCAAGCCCTATTTGAATTGGAAGCGCCGTTCGCAAAATCGGCTGGCGTGGAGAGACCCTAAAGGTCTCAGAGACCTTTAGGGTCTGGGCGCCATGTTCGACGCACCCCTCCGTCAATTCAAAGACCGCGTCGGCGCGCCCCTGGCAATACGTATGAGCCGCGTTTCGCCGCTGACGATTTCCCTGCTGGCGCTCCTCGTTGGATTGCTGGCATCCTTCACCGCGTATCGCACTCAATATCTCTGGGCATTCGCGCTTTGGATTCTCAACCGCGTTTTGGATGGGCTGGATGGCTTGGTCGCGCGCCTGCATCAACGTCAAAGCGACTTCGGCGGATACGTGGACATCCTGACCGATTTCATCGTCTACGCCTCGCTTCCCATCGGACTGGTAGCGGGTTCGCCTTCGAGCGAGCGTTACCTCGCCCTGGC
>DYMC01000196.1 GCA_020721745.1 Lentisphaera sp.
CATGGCGGTTTTGAAACCTTCGCAGAGTATTTGGCTTTGTTTCTCGCCGAGCGTAACTGGCAGGTGACAGTATATTGTCAGGAAGAGGGAGCCGGCCCTACATTTGAGGATGACTGGCGTGGCGTGAAACGTGTACGCATACCAGTGGCTAGGTCGGGCGCTACGGGGACGATCATCTTCGACTTGAAGTCAACGCTGCATGCAGCGCGCGAGCCGGGTCTGATTCTCACGTTAGGCTACAATACGGCGGTGTTCTGTGCGCTGTATCGGCTCAAGGGCTTGCGCAACATCATCAACATGGATGGCGTAGAGTGGCGTCGCCAGAAGTGGGGCAAGGTGGCCAAAGTCTGGTTTTGGCTCAACGATTGGGCGGGTTGCTGGCTGGGCAATCACCTGGTGGCAGATCATCCGGTGATCGCCAATCATCTGGCGACGCGCGTGGCGCTCGACAAGATCACGATGATTCCCTATGGTGCAGATCGGGTGGTGGATGCCGATGTTTCGTTTCTATCACCCTACGGGCTGGCGCCGGACAGCTATGCGATCATGGTCGCGCGCGCCGAGCCGGAGAACTCGATTCTGGAAGTGGTGAAAGCGTGGTCACGGAAGCCGCGTGGCTGCAGGCTTGTGGTGTTGGGGAAATACGAGGCCAGCCACGCTTATCAGCGTGCGGTGAAGGAAGCGGCATCGGATGAGGTGGTCTTCCCCGGTGCGATCTACGACAAGGCCGTGGTGCAGGCGCTACGCTTCCATGCGCGCTTTTATGTGCATGGGCACACGGTGGGTGGGACGAATCCTTCGCTGGTCGAGGCGCTTGGTGCGGGCAATGCGGTGCTGGCGCACGACAACCCTTATAACCGGTGGGTGGCGGGAAAAAGTGGTGTGTATTTCCGCAACGAAGATGATTGCGCGCAGAAAATTGAGGCACTGCTGGGAGATGACGATCGTTTGGCGCAATTAAGGATTGATAGCCGGGCACGGCATGCGGCTGAGTTTACGTGGGGAAAGGTGCTCGGTGAATACCATACGTTATTGCAGCAGTGGATTTGAGCACGGGCAGTGGCACAACATGCGCTGGAGCAACGGCCGTATCCGTGATTTCGGAGGTGATTCGTCGCCTGGTGCAAGATGTCAATGGGAATGTAAAAGTGTTCCAATTTCGCGAAATGAAAAGTGTACCATTCCTGGGTTGGGAAAAGGGATGAGGTCTGTTGACAATAGTGGCCACCAAAGGATTTATGTAGCGATTTTTTTCATAAAATGCCTTTTCGAAGGCGGCAGGTGACATTCAATACGCTGGACATAATTTGTGATCGATGGATATCGAGTTCGAGCTTCGCGCTATTCGGTTCTGCTGGAACGATAACAAACCGGGCGCAACATCGAGAAGCATGGCGTTTCTTTCGAGCAGGCCGCGCAAGTGTTCTTCGATACGTTCATCCGCTACATGGACGCTTCGGTCAGTGATGAGCAGAGAGATGGAGCCATCGGAAGCGACTTCGATTCTCGAGTGTTGTTCGTCATCCACGTGATTATAGCTGACGACTGTATCCACCTGATCTCGGTCTGGAAGGCAGAACCCAAGGAGCGTGCTTACCATGAAGATTGACATCATCAAGAAACGCTTGGCCAAAGATCGCCCCATGATCTCTGTCACCATCCGGATGCCGGAGGATGTCGTTAAGGATTTGATGCGCGTTGCTCCTCTTAAGGGCTTTTCTGGCTACCAGGCGTTGATGCGCGCCTATATCGGCGCAGGTCTGCGAGAGTGTCATCGGTCATGGAAAAATTCCCCCTTGTGATCACTGAAAATTTCTCCCACGAGACCACAGGAGGACAAAGATGAACCGGGACGACAATCAGCAGATTAAGACCATTGACATTGGGGCGCATGGGCACGGATCCGAGGTACGAGGGGGCAAGATTCAAGGGTTGAACCCAGATTATGTAGCTCGCAAGTTTGTCGAAGATGCGAGGCGGAGGGCACGCAGACGTATTTTGGTACTTCAAGTGCCCGACAACAAAGCAGATTCGGTGAAATTGCGATCCCCTTGCGGCTTCAAATGCCTGAGAATTTATCACGAATTGAATTCACCTTTTGGGTGAAAGCACAATGCGACAAAATGCATACTAACTATACAATAATTCATAAAAATTACTTTTCTCATGCATTTGAAGTGCATAATCTGGGTTGAAATATGTCACACAAGGAATACCACCTGAGTCCAAAATCCTCTGTGCAGGCGGGCAACGCGGCTACCGGGGCGCCCACCATGGACAGCCTGCCGGGGTCGGCTGACGCAGCGAGCCGGACCGCCTGGATCCGTTGGGAGAAATGGTCGCTGGCGGCTGGGGATGCGTCGGCCTTGTCTCTGGCCTTCATGCTCGGCCGCCTGACGCATTTGTTGAGGCCCGGATGGACATGGGACGAAGCCTTGTTCTCCTGGTGGGGGCAGCGGGGAGATCTCCGGGCGGTGATCTTTCTTTCGCTCGTGGTTGCCTTGGTGTTGTGGTTCTGGACGGCGATTGGGCATTACACCCGGCGCCGGCCGTTCTGGCAGGAGCTGCATGAGATCGTCCGTGCCTTGTTCCTGGCGGCCTGCTTTGATGCGGCTCTCGTCTTCCTGGGCAAGGTGCCGTTTTCCCGCCTGTCGGTGGTCATCACCTGGGCGGCGGCACTGGTTCTTGTCCCCTTGGCGCGGTACACGGTGAAAATGCTCCTGATGCGTGCCGGTGCCTGGATGCGCCCTTCGGTGATCGTGGGTGTCGGGGCGAATGCGCGTGAGGCTTACGATGCGTTGCTGTCCGAACCTCTGATGGGGTATCGGCCCTTTGCCTTCCTGACGGTGAATGATGCCGATATCCCCGAAAGCGGCGGTCTGGAATTCAAGGGGGGCGAGTGCATCCCCGTGTTCCTGATCGAGGCCGATCCGGAGGCCATGCTCGAGCGGTTGGGGCGACCGCAGGTGGTCGTGGCCATGGAGGCGGAGCAGTTCAGTGCCCAGCAGGAGCTGATCATGAGGCTGAGTCTGGGCTACCAGGACGTGAACGTGCTGCCGCCGATCCGCGGGCTGCCCCT
The DNA here is from genome assembly GCA_020721745.1 of Lentisphaera sp. Taxonomy (GTDB): domain Bacteria; phylum Verrucomicrobiota; class Lentisphaeria; order Victivallales; family GWF2-50-93; genus DYMC01. Next base: position 3,080 of record DYMC01000196.1, read on the forward strand.
GTACGGCATGGATGTCGCGCACTTCTTCAACCAAGAGGTCTTGTTCCTCACCGTGCGCAACAACCTCGCGCGCAAGGGCCCGTTACTGCTCAAGCGGACCTTTGATGTGGTGGTCTCGGCCGGTTCTCTGATGCTGCTCTCACCGTTGCTGCTCTACGTCGCCTGGCGGATCCGGCAGGAGGACGGTGGGCCGGTCATCTATGTCCAGCCGCGCGTGGGCATGGACGGGCGGGTCTTTCAGTGCTACAAGTTCCGCAGCATGAGGGTGGACGCCGAAGACGCGCTGACGCGCTGGCAGGTGGATAACCCCGAGCTGTGGGCGAGCTATCGGCAGAACAACTTCAAGCTCCAGGACGACCCGCGGGTGACGAGGGTTGGCCGCTGGCTCCGCCGCACCAGCATCGACGAGCTACCCCAGATCTGGAACGTGCTGATCGGCGAGATGAGCCTGGTGGGGCCGCGCCCGCTGCTGGAGCGGGAGCTGCCCGACTACGGCGATTCTATTCGGCTCTATTACAAGACCAAACCAGGCATCACCGGGCTGTGGCAGATCAGCGGCCGTAGCGGGACCTCCTTCGGCGCCCGGGTGGCGATGGATGCCTGGTATGTGCGCAACTGGTCGATCTGGTACGACATCGCGATCCTGGTGAAGACGGTGGGCGTGGTGCTGCGGGGTGACGGGGCCTATTGAAGGCGGTGTTTCGGCACCTGTTCCTGCAAAAATGGGGTCTGTTGACAATAATGGACACCAAGGGATTCATGCAGCGAGTTCTTTATCACCGGTTTTTCCAGAGGGATCTAAAATCCTGCTGCGCGCACGAATGACTGCGTCGGGCGGTGCTT
>DYMC01000197.1 GCA_020721745.1 Lentisphaera sp.
AAGCACTCCACTTGCATTCGGGGATTTACGATGTTGTTCGGCAGTTATAATTTTTGACTCATTTTGCGCCAGAGCAATTTTAACGCATTGGATTTTTCGATCATTCTTGCATATTGTCCAGAAGGCAGCAACCAGATGTTTCGCTTGCGGCGTGACAACGGCAAGAGCCACGAACACACCAACACAATACAAGGAGATAAATTTTACAACTACCATATCCACACGGCCACCGAACGTTATCAGGAACTTGGAACAAGGGAAGATGGTTACGCCGAACATCGGACCGCTTCTCCGATTTGAATGCCGCTATCCATTGCATGATCAGCGATTGCGGTTTTGAGGTTCCTCAAGACCTTCAGCTTAAACTCTTTGATGAGGTATGACTACGACAATCGATGCCATTGTTTCCGATTTTCGCGCTAAAGTATGCAGCCAGGTGCAGCTCGCACAGGAAGGCATAGACCGTTACCGGGTATTCACCCCTTTTTTGTTTGAAGACGGGGATCATCTGGCCATTGTTCTTCGTCGTGAACATTCCGGGTGGATTTTGTCCGACGAAGGTTACACCTATATGCATCTCACCTATGATATGGAGGAAAAGGACTTGCAAAAAGGAACCCGACAAAAGATCATTGCCAACGCGCTTTCCGTGTTCAAGGTTGATGATCGGGATGGCGAATTGATGCTTGCAATTCAAGAAGACCATTACGGCGATGCCCTTTTTTCATTTTCCCAGGCTCTCCTGAAGATCACCGATATTTCGTATTTGTCGAGGGAAAGGGTCCGGTCCACCTTCATGGAAGATTTTCGTGCGTTCATTTCTGAAGTAGTCCCTGAACATCGAAGAACCTTCGATTGGCATGATCCCCAGCAGGACCCTCAGGGAATGTACAAAGTCGCCTGCCGCGTCAATGGAATGGAGCGTCCGCTTTTCGTTTTTGCCCTGCCGGGGGATGACAAGGCGCGGGATGCAACCATTTCCCTGCTCCAGTTTGAAAAGATGGGCTTATCTTTTCGAAGCATGGCGGTATTCGAGGATCAGCAGAGCGTCAACCGCAAGGTGCTGGCCCGTTTGAGCGACGTCTGTGAGAAGCAGTTTTCCAGCCTCGGTGCGAACAAGGATCGCATCACCCGTTACCTCAGGGAGGTCATGGGCAGTGTGTGACCAGGCAGGCTTCCATACAAAATCTGGCGGCGGATTGCGATGCCATAATACAGCCATCTCACGAAAGGGCTGCCCATGAGCTATAACGAGAATAATATGTTGACATCATACATATTTTTGCGCTCCTGTCTTTGGGTCCGGCCGTATTCGGCAAGCGCATCATGGACGGTGCGGCGTTCAGCCGGAATGACGCAGAGGGAGTTTTGCAATCGGCTCAGATGGTAAATTTGTTTTGCGATTGTCCCGTTCAGGCTGCCAGCAGTGAGAAGGACGCCTTCTTTTATCGGGAAAGCGAAACCCGATGCATGCAAGAGCTAAATGAATAAAAACAAGGTCTTACGTATCAACCCGCCGCGAAGAATGCACGGAGCAGCCGCGCCTGTCGCCCGGGAAATCCGCGTCGCTTGCGACCATGTATTTCCGCGGAACGTCTGCCTGCCCGAAGTATGCAGGCGGCTGATGCGGGCGGGAAATCCGCGTCGCCCCCTGCCGGGAGATACCCCGTTGCAAGATGAAAGCGCAAAATGAATATTACGGAACTGAGAGAGCTTGTCAGTAGTGGAGAATCGGAAACGGTAGAGTTCAAGAAATCTACTGCCCAGTTGCGGCGTGCGGCCGAGACCCTCTGCGGCATGCTCAACGGAACCGGTGGCCGGGTTTTGATCGGCATCACGCCGGAAGGCCGCATCCTCGGCCAGACGGTTTCCGATAAGACGATCCGGGAAGTGGCGGAACTGCTCCAGAAGTTCGAACCGCCGGCATCTATTGTCCAGGTTCGTGTGGATATCGCGGATAATAAAGCGGTGCTGATTCTGGAAGCGCGGCCGAATCCCGAATCCCGACCCTATGTCTTTGATGGGCGACCCTACCAGCGGATTGGTTCGACGACTTCAACCATGCCTCAGGCAACGTATCAGCGTCTGCTTAAGGAAAGAGAGCACAGTCGAATCCGATGGGAAAATCAGCCCGCCGAAGGTTATGACGTCGCCACCCTGGATTCTGAAGAGATTCTTCGCACGGTGCGGCTTGGAATTGCTGCCGGTCGTTTGCCGGAATCAACCGGCAACGCTATTCCGGATATTCTGGAGCGTTTAGGATTGTTCCGGGAAGGCCGCCTCAATCAGGCTTCTGTTGTCTTGTTCGGTACCCGTTTCATGCCGGATTATCCGCAATGCCAGTTGCGCCTCGCCCGCTTTCGGGGCGTAAACAAATCGGAATTTCTCGATCAAAGGCAAATGGAAGGTCATGCCTTCCACCTGCTTGAAGAAGCCCTGCTGTTTCTGCGTCGGCATCTGCCTGTCGCCGGGAGAATTATCCCGGGCCTTTTCGAGCGCGAGGATGAACCGCTTTTTCCGCTTGAGGCGTTGCGCGAGGCTTTGGTCAACGCATTTTGTCACAGGGATTACGCCATTATTGGTGGTGCGGTCAGTCTGGCCATCTATGATGACCGGCTTGAAATATGGAGTGATGGGATCCTTCCCTTCAATCTGAAAACCGAGGACCTCAAGAAAGAGCATGCATCCAGACCGCGAAATCCAATCATCGCCCAGGTTTTCTATCTGCGCGGCATGATCGAGCGATGGGGCCGAGGCACTCAGAAAATTGTGGAATTGTGCGTCAAGGCCGGACATCCGGAACCGGAATTCGGTGAACAGGCCGGCAGCGTCTGGGTGCGCTTCCTTCCGAGCGGTTATATCGCCCCGCACCGGGTGGCGCATGATCTATCTGAACGGCAGCGGGAATTGCTTCAAATCATAGCGCAGCAGGGCCCGGCGCCTCTTCGGGAGATACGGAAGCGACTCTCTGCACCTCCCTCCGATCGTACAATTCAAGAAGATTTGGCGCATCTGCGCAGGCTGGGGATGGTGCAGTCTTCAGGTCGAGGTCGGGGCGCTCTCTATCGTCTGCAGAGCAGGTAACAAATAGCGCAGGAATAACGAAATGGCGTTGCGTTATTCCTGCGCTATTCGATATGTCGAAAGCCGTGTATCCAAATGAAGGGTTCGGAAATAAGCCGGAATTGGACGGAGAAATAAACGGAATAAGAAGTTAAATTGAACTTCGGCCAGGGATGCGGCGGCCGTGGCGCGATGTATCATCGAGGAGTTGATGCAGTAATAAGCGGTTAAAAAAGTTGGAAAGGCAAGGGCTGTTTGCCTCTTTCGACGATGCAGGTAAGCTCTCAGCGTTACAAGGTGTTTGGGTTGGTGACGAACATGGATTGGGAGGGAGAAAAGTTGATTCACTGGCAGCGGGAGCGTTGTGGAAAGTCGGAAGAGGCGCACTCGGTTATGAAGGAAGATTTGGCCGGGGGGGGGAAGCTTCCTTCCGATGATTTTGGCGAGAATGCCGCCTGGTGGTGGATTATGATATTGGCTATGAATCTTAACAGTTCCATGAAACGGTTGGCTTTGGGAGAGTCCTGGATTCCCAGGCGAATGAAGGCGATAAGATTTTCGTTCATCAACATACCGGGTCGTATCATCGAACGTTCTCGTGAATTGATCATTCGCCTTGTCAAAGGCAACTCAGCGATAAATCTCCTTCTCGAAGCTCGAACCCGAATCATGGCGCTTAGCTGGGCTCCATCCGGGTAGTGATGCCTAACGGCTTAAGGTAAAAGAAGAAGAGAGGTTTAGGTGGTGGATTTTGGGCAAAGCAAAAGCTTGTATCAACGCCTGAAGGGTGTTATAAAAACCACCGTCA
>DYMC01000008.1 GCA_020721745.1 Lentisphaera sp.
AAAACAACACAGCGGGAGGACACTTTGCCCTCGCAGGTCAATCGCCCTTATTTCAGGTTATGACAAATGGATATTTTCAGAAATTATGGAACTTCCGCTACAAGGCGTTGAGGATTCTGTTCGGAAGTTATTCCCGCCCCGGATCAACACCTGCTTGAGCCGTTGCAAGCGTCTCTCCGTAATCGTCGTCCTGTGGGAAGTTTGCTTCGCTCCAGTGTCGGCTTATGTTCGAGCCGGGATTTGAGTTTTGCCAGGCCACCCTTGGATGTCTCGCGATAGGTGCTTTTCATGTCTCGTCCTGTTCTGCGCATGGTTTCAACGACATTGTCGAAGGATATTCTATGCTGTCCGTCGGAGAGGAGGGCGTATTCGGCGCATGTCAGGGCTGTTGCCGCGGCGAAGGCGTTTCTCTCGATGCATGGGATTTGAACCAGTCCCATGACCGGGTCGCAGGTGAGTCCGAGATGGTGTTCCATTCCCATCTCCGCCGCATACTCGATTTGGAGGCAGTTCCCTCCGAGCAGCTGTGCTGCCGCGGCTGCCGCCATGGAGCATGCGGAGCCGATTTCTCCCTGGCATCCGACCTCCGCTCCGGATATCGAGGCATTGTGCTTGATCAGGTTGCCCACAAGTCCGGCGGTGGCCAGGGCCTGGATGATGGACTTGTCCTTGATTTTGTGTTTCTTCTGGAGAAACTTTAGGACGGCCGGCAGTACTCCGCACGAGCCGCAGGTGGGTGCGGTCACGACCACGGAGCCGGACGCGTTCTCCTCCGCGGCAGATAGCGCGAACGCGAAAAGGAGGCCGGATCCGGGACATCCGTCCCGGAGGGCTTTCGAGTGGAAGGAGGCGGCTCTTCTCCGGAGTTTGAGGCCTCCCGGCAGTATTCCATGCGCATCCAGTCCTCTAAGGATGGACTCCTGCATTGCATTCCACACGTTTGAGAGGTGATCGAAGATCCTCCGTTCTTCGAATTCCTGTGCGTATCGCCACATGGGAAGTTTTTTTGCGCGGCACCACTTCAGCAGTTCGTCCATGCTTCCGATTGGATATGTGCTTGATGAGCGGCGGGGTTCGCCCTCGGCGAGAACTTCACCACCTCCTATGCTGAAGAACAGACGCGATGCCGATGCCTTCCCGTTTTCCTTTATCGCCTCGATGCGCATGGCGTTGGGGTGGAATTTCATGAAGACATCGGGGAGGAACTTGAAGCGCAGTTTTGCCGGTTCGAGGGCTTCCGCGACGGCCTTGTCGGTCAGGTGGCCCTTGCCCGTCGCGGCCAGACTGCCGTAGAGTGTGATTTTGAAACTGGTAGCTTCCGGGTTTTCAGACTTGAAGCGTTCCGCAGCGATCCTGGGCCCCATACTGTGGCTCGACGAGGGGCCGTTGCCTATCCTGTATAATTCCCTGATGGACTGCATAGAGGACTCTGTGTGAGTCTTGCGTTTGGCCTAGCCCGTTCTTCGCGGGGGAAACGGGCCAAGGAATGAATATCCAACACCAGGGAGGCAAGCCGCAACCAAGATGAGTGTTTCGAGCAATTGGGTTTTTCTGCTGCCTGCGGTTTGCCGCCTCTCTTGGAAGCAAGTCATACCCCGCGATGCCGGTGCTGTCCTGGTGTCCTGTGAGCGGTAGGGACGACGACCCCCTCCATCAGACCACTGTTTTTCCGCTGATGACGCCGTGCTGCTTGAACTGTCTGGTCGGTGCGAACTCGCCGAGCTTGTGTCCGACCATGTTTTCGGTCACGTAGACATTGGCGAAGTTCTTGCCGGAGTGGACGTTGAAGGTGTGCCCGACGAAATCTGGGATTATCATTGATCTTCTGGACCAGGTTTTTATTGGCTTCTTGAGGCCGCTTTTGCTCATCTTCTCGACCTTGTCGAGGAGATGCTGGTCAACGAAGGGGCCTTTTTTGATGGATCTAGACATTATTTTTTCCTCCGTTCGACGATGAACCTGTTGGTGATGTTCTTTCTTTTTCTTGTTTTAAGTCCCTTGACATGTCCCCAGGGGCTCTGGAGGTGCTGCCTGCCGCCGCCGCTCTTGCTTCTGCCCTCTCCGCCGCCGTTTGGATGGTCCACCGGGTTCATCGCCATTCCTCTGACGGTAGGTCTGAATCCGAGGTATCTTTTTCTTCCGGCCTTCCCGAGTTTGACGTTCATGTGGTCGAGGTTTCCGACTTGTCCGATGGTGGCCATGCAGGCGACGAGGATTTTTCTTATTTCGCCGCTTGGCATTTTGATCTGCGCGTAATTGCCTTCCTTCGATCGGATCTGGGCGACCTGCCCGGCGGCACGGACGAGCTTGCCGCCCTTGCCTGGTTTGACTTCTATGTTGTGGATGTCTATTCCCGGCGGGATGTCCTGGATTTTGAGGGCGTTTCCGGGTTTGATTTCCGCGTCTTTGCCGCTCATGATCTTTGTCCCGAGGGATATTCCTGCCGGGGCGAGTATGTATCTCTTTTCGCCGTCGGCGTAGTGGAGCAGGGCGATGTTTGCGCTTCTGTTTGGATCGTATTCGATGGCCTTGACGACGGCCGGGATCCCCTGCTTGTCCCTTTTGAAGTCTATGATGCGGATCCTTCTCTTGACGCCGCCGCCTCTATGTCTGCATGTTACCCTGCCGTAGTTGTTTCTGCCGCCGGAGGATCTTTTCGCGAGCGTCAGCGATTTCTCCGGGGTTTTCTTTGTCAGTTCGGAGAAGTCGGAGAGCATGGTGCCTCTCTGCCCCGTCGTCAGTGGTCTAAGTGATTTGAGTCCCATTTTACACCTCGTTGATTCAGAAGAAGTTGATTTCGCCTTTTGCGAGCGAGACGATGGCTTTTTTCGAGTCGGGTCTTTTTCCGGCCTTCATCATTCTTCCGGAGCGTTTGTTCTTGCCTTCGACATTGATGGTATTGACGGATTTGACCTTGACATCGTAGAGCTTCTCGACGGCGTTTTTGATTTCGACCTTGCTTGCGTTTTTTCTGACCTTGAAGACGTATTTGCCCTTGGTCTTGAGGTCGGTGCCTTTTTCGGACACCAGTGCGGTTTCGATTATGTCGTATGGATTTTTCATATTCTCCTTCCGTTCAAATTCTGTTGAGGAAATTCTGTGCGGCGTCCTTTTCGAAGAGGATCTTCTTGTGCAGCAGCATTTCGTAAGTGTTGACAGCTTCCGGGCTCTGGACGGAGAGGCCTGGGATGTTCCTTAGGGCGAGAGCGGTCTTGTCGGATATTTTGGATGCGACGACGAGGACGTTCTGTCCTGCTCCCAGCTTCTGGAGGAAGGAGGCGGCGTCCTTTGTTTTTCCGCTTGCGATTTCGATTTTGTCGCATGCGACGACGGCGTTTTCCTGGAGTCTCTCGCTGAAGGCTCTCCTGAGCGCGAGCTTGAGGACCTTTTTGTTGATGCATTTCTTGAAGTTGCGGTCCGGCAGGGGGCCGAAGGTGACTGCTCCGTGTCTCCAGAGAGGGCTTCTGGTCGTGCCTGCCCTTGCTCTTCCGAGTCCTTTTTGTTTGAAGGGCTTGCATCCGCCGCCTGTGATGTTGGATCTTGTTTTTGTTGAGGCCGTGGGTCTGTGCTGGGAAGCCAGATGGGTTCTGACCGCGTCGAAGACGGCCTGTTCGCCTTTCTTGAGTTCGATCTTTGATTCCTCGACAGCGATCGAGCCGGTCTTTGCACCGTTTGCGTCCATGATTGTGATTTCAGAGCTCATTTAGTTCGCGGCCTCCGCTTTTGTTCTTTTGACGGCGTTCTTGACGAGGACGAAGGAGCCGTTTGGTCCCGGGACAGCGCCCTTGATGTAGAGTAGATTTTCATCTGGTTCCACGCGGACGATCCTAAGGTTCTGGACTGTGACTCTTTCGTTTCCGAGCTGTCCCGGCATTTTCTTGCCTTTTATGACGTTTCCGGGTCTTTCCTTGCATCCGATGGAGCCTGTTCTTCTGGTCCAGGCGCCGCCGTGGCTTGCGCGTCCGCCTGCGAAGTTCCATCTTCTGACCACGCCCTGGTATCCTTTGCCCTTGCTGGTCCCGACCACGTCCACGAACTCATCGGCCGCGAAGATGTCGGTCTTCACAGTGTCGCCTGGTTTCATCTGGGATTCTGTATCGAGTCTGACTTCCATGATTTCGCATGGTGGATTGTCCTGGAGGCCTGCGGCCTTGCAGTGTCCCTTGACGGCCTTGCTCGTGTTCTTGGCCTTTGCCTTTCCGAACCCGAGCTGGACGGAGCAATATCCGTGTTTTTTCGAGTTCTTGACTTCGATGACGGTGCATGGACCTGCGAGCAGGACGGTGACAGGGTTCAGCGCCCCTTTGCCGTCGTAGATCTGGGTCATGCCGATCTTTTTTGCGATTATGCCTTTTTTCATTTTTGCTCCTGGCACATGTTCGTTGACAGAGGTGCCCGTTGTTATTTATGATACAGGTTGCAAGTCACAGGATACATGATGATGTCAAGCTCCTATTTTGAGGGAGATATCCACGCCTGCCGGCAGATTGATTCTCTTTAGTTCGTCCACGGTCTTTGCCGTCGGGTTGATGATGTCAATGAGTCTTTTGTGGGTTCTGGACTCGAACTGGTCCATGGACTTCTTGTCCACGTGCGGGGAGCGGTGGACGCAGACCCTGGATATTCTCGTGGGCATGGGGATTGGGCCTGCGATCATGGCACCGGTGGAGTTCGCCGTTTTGACGATTCTCGCGACGGACTGGTCGAGGACCCTGTGGTCGAAGGACTGGATGATGATTCTGATTTTCTGTTTCTGCTTCGCGCCTGCTGTTTTTGACGAGCTCATATCTACCTCATGCTTTTTCTGTTAGTTTTTTCTGTATTTCCGAGGGGACGGCCTCGAAGTGCGACGGTTCCATTGAATAGGAGGCTCTTCCTTTGCTGATGGAGCGGAGCGATGTGGAGTATCCGAAGAGTTCCGAGAGCGGGATGTGGGCGAGGATTCTGGCGAGAGTGTTTTGTGTGTCCACTTCGATGATCTGTCCTCTTCTTCCGGTCACGTCGCCTATTATGTCGCCGAGGTTTTCGTTTGGCGAGGTGACTTCCACTTTCATTATGGGTTCGAGGAGGGTCATCCCTGCTTTTCTGGCGGCTTCCTTGAACGCCATGGATGCAGCGATCTTGAAAGCCATTTCTGAGGAGTCCACCGGGTGGTAGGAGCCGTCCACAATGTCCACGTTGAGGTCTATGACGGGGAATCCCGCGAGGACTCCGGTGGTGGCGGCCTCCTTGAGCCCGTTCTCGACCGATCTTATGTATTCCTTGGGGATGTTTCCTCCCACGACCTTGTTCTCGATGGTGAAACCGTATCCTCTTGGCTTTGGCTGCATTTCGATGACGACGTGGCCGTATTGTCCTCTGCCTCCGGTCTGTCTGACGAACTTTGTGTTGGCTTCGGCGGCCCTGTTGACCGTCTCGCGGTATGCGACCTGGGGTTTGCCGGTGTCGGCATCCACCTTGAACTCCCTGAATATCCTGTCCTTGATGATGTCGAGATGGAGTTCGCCCATTCCCGAGATGATGGTCTGCCCGGTTTCGATGTCGCTTTTGACCTTGAATGTGGGGTCTTCCTCGGAGAGCGCGTTGAGCGCGTTGTAGAGCTTGTCTCTTTCGGCGGACGATTTCGGCTCGATGGCCATTGATATGACCGGTTCGGGGAAGCTTACGGCCTCGAGCAGTATCGGGTCTTTTTCGGAGCAGATGGTGTCGCCGGTGGTTACGTTCTTGAGCCCCACGGCGGCGGCGATGTCGCCGCAGTAGATGAATTCCCGTTCCTCTCTTTCGTTTGCGTGCATCTGGAGGACGCGGCCCAGCCTGTCGCTTTTTCTTGTCCTTGGGTTGTAGACCTGCATCCCGCGCTGCGCGAAGCCGGAGTAGATTCTGAAGAAGGTGAGTTTCCCGACGTAGGGGTCGTTCATTATCTTGAATGCGATGGCGGTGAAGGGCTTGTCGTCTCCCATGGTCCTTGACATTGGCTCTTCGGTGTCGGGGTTTATTCCCTGGACCGTCCAGATGTCCACGGGGGAGGGGAGGTATTTGACCACTGCGTCGAGGAGGGGCTGGACTCCCTTGTATTTGAATGCAGTCCCGCAGAGGACGGGGACGATTTCGCTGGAGACGGTCCTTCTTCTGACGGCCTTTTCGATCACCTCTGGCGGGGGCATCTTGTCCTCCAGGAAGAACATCATGATCTCATCGTCAACTTCGGCGATTGTTTCGACTATGTTTTTGAGCTGCTTTTCCACCATGGGCTTCATGTGGTCCGGCACATCCTGCTCGACGACGTTCATACCGAGCTCCTTGTCGTCGAAGAGATACATCTTATTGGAGAGGATGTCCACCACTCCCTTGAACTCGGCCTCTTTGCCGACGGGGATCTGGAGTGGGACTGCGGTGGCTCCGAGCTTTGTCCTTATGTCCTCGACGACCTTGTCGAAGTCCGCCCCGACTCTGTCCATCTTGTTGACGAAGGCGATTATGGGAACCTTGTATTTTTTGGACTGCCTCCAGACGGTTTCGGACTGTGGCTGGACTCCTCCGACGGCGCAGAAGAGGGCGATGGCGCCGTCGAGGACTCTGAGCGAGCGCTCCACCTCTGCGGTGAAGTCCACGTGTCCGGGGGTGTCTATTATGTTTATCCTGTGGCCTTTCCAGAAGCAGGTGGTTGCGGCGGAGGTGATGGTGATGCCTCGTTCCTGTTCCTGCACCATCCAGTCCATGGTGGCGGTGCCATTGTGGACTTCGCCCATTTTGTAGTTGACGCCGGTGTAATAGAGTATGCGTTCGGTGGTGGTGGTTTTGCCGGCATCTATGTGCGCCATGATTCCGATGTTACGGACTTTTGCCAGCGGGACGGGCCTGTCCTTTGCGTCGGTGTAGATTTTTTCTTCTGTCTGCATGATTCGTGATTCTTCCTGGTTTTCCGCTCTACCACTTGTAATGAGCGAAGGCCTTGTTCGCCTGCGCCATCTTGTATGTGTCCTCTCTTTTCTTCACGGCCGCCCCGGTGTTGTCGAAGGCATCCATGATTTCGGAGGCGAGGGCATCCTCCATGGAGTGTCCCTTTCTGGACTTCGAGTAGTCCCTTATCCATCTCATCGCGATGGCGGTCTGTCTTTCCGGTTCTATTTCGACGGGGACCTGGTATGTGGCGCCGCCGACTCTCCGGCTCTTGACCTCGAGTTTTGGCTTGACGTTCTCGAGGGCTTGCATGAATATCTCGAGGGGTTCCATTCCTTTTTTCTTTTTCGCGACGTTCTCGAGGGCGCCGTAGACGATTTTCTGGGCGACTGATTTCTTGCCTCTCTGCATGACGGTGTTTATCATGCGTCCGATCAGTTCGCTGTTGTATTTCACATCCGGGACGATCTGTCTTTTCTCAGCTCTATGCCTTCTCATTTTCTACCTTCGTGTTTTTATGCTTTCAACAAAAGCTGCCGGCGACCGTTTCAGGAGCCGACAGCGAATGGTGCCAATGTTGTTTCCCGCCCTCGTCTTTTACTTTGCGGCGGCGGCATTCTCCGTCTTTCTGCCGTATTTCGATCGTCCCTGTTTTCTCTTTTCCACTCCGAGGCTGTCCAGAGTGCCTCTGACGATGTGGTATCTGACCCCTGGCAGGTCGCGGACTCTTCCGCCTCTGACGAGGACGACGGAGTGCTCCTGGAGGTTGTGCCCTTCTCCGCCGATGTATGCGGTGACTTCTTCGCCGTTGGTGAGTCTGACTCTGGCGATTTTTCTGAGAGCCGAGTTTGGTTTCTTCGGCGTTCTTGTCGTCACCTGCAGGCAGACGCCTCTTCTCTGGGGGCATCCCTGGAGGGCCTTGACCTTGTTCTTCTTCTGCTTTTGTGTCCTGCCCCGCTTGATCAACTGGCTTATCGTAGGCATTATTCTCCGGTCTCCTTGTTGTTGTCACGAAAAGGGGCGATAATCTAAGCCGTCTTCCGTGTTTATCAAATCAGATGGAAAGGAATTCCCTCGCTTTTTTTATGCTCTTCTCCTGTTCGCTGGACTTGATCTCCTCTTCTTTCTGGACAGGGAAGTCCTCGATGCTTATCTCCTTGCCGAGCTTCTTCATCTTGATGGCGAGGATGTTCTCGTCGCCGGTTCCCGCCGGTATGAGGTGTCCGGTGATGACGTTCTCCTTGAATCCCCTGAGCGGGTCTATCTTGCCGAGGGTGGCCGCTTCGGTGAGCACCCTTGTGGTGTCCTGGAATGATGCGGCGGATATCCAGCTTTCGGTCTCGATGGATGCCTTGGTGATCCCGAGGAGCACGGGTTCGGCCGTCGCCGGCTTTCCCCCCTTTGCATCCACCTGTCTGTTCTCCTCGGTGAAGATTTTCTTGTCTATCTGCTCTCCCGGGAGGAACATGGTGTCGCCCGGATCCGTTATTCTCACCTTCTGGAGCATCTGCCGGACTATTATCTCTATGTGCTTGTCGTTTATCTCGACGCCCTGGGCCCTGTAGACGAGCTGGACTTCGTTGACGAGATACTCCTGGAGCTCCTGCGGGCCGCAGATTTCGAGAAGTTCCTTCGGGTCTATGGAACCTTCGGTGAGCTTCTGTCCCTTGCGGACGATGTCGCCCTTCGATACGGTGATGTGCTTGTTGGCGGGGATGAGGTGTTCCTCCACCTGGTCGTTTTCGACATCCTTTATTATGAGCTGCCTTCTTCCCTTCGAGACGGTTCCGATTTCGACCCTGCCGTCAATCCGGGCTATTTCGGCTATGTCCTTGGGGTGTCTGGCCTCGAAGAGCTCGGAGACTCTGGGGAGGCCTCCTGTGATGTCCTTGTTCTTCGCGGTCTGGCGCGGGATTCTGGCGAGGAAGTCACCTATCTTGATCTTATCTCCCTCGTTTATCATGATGTATGCGCCGGCGGGCAGGCTGTAATGTGCGACGATGGTTCCGTTCTCGTCCTTGATGGCGATCTGCGGGTGCAGATCCTCCCTGTGCTCCATGACGGTCAGATCGCGCAGTCCTCCGCTTCTCTCCTCCTTGTTGAGGGTGATGCCGAGGATGAGATCCTTATACTCGACCACGCCATTCTCCTCGGCGATGATCGGCACATTGTATGGATCCCATGACGCGAGGCGGTCGTTCTTCTTGATCTTCTCGCCTTCGTTCTTGTCGAGGATGGCTCCTATGACCAGCTCGAACCTGTCGAGCAGCCTGCCCTTGTCGTCCTCGATTACTATGCTTCCATTCTTGTTGACGACTATGGTCTCGCCCTTTTCCGTCTTGATTGTCCTTGCGTTTTCGAGCTTGACTATGCCCGGATTTCTTGCGTTGATGACTGGCTGTTTGTATGCGGACGAGGCCGTTCCGCCGATGTGGAATGTTCTCATGGTGAGCTGGGTGCCGGGTTCGCCGATGGACTGTGCGGCTATGATGCCGAGGGCATCGCCGACTTCGGCGAGTCTGTTTGTGGCGAGGTTCTTTCCGTAGCATTTTAGGCATACGCCGGACTTGCTCTCGCAGGTGAGTACAGATCTTATCGTGAGCTCGTTTATCCCCCTGTCCGCGAGTTTCGCGGCGATTTCTTCTGTCACCTCCTGGTTTGCAGCGACGATGAGGGAGTTGTCGTCGGCGAGCGGGTCTCTCACGTCCTGGGCGCTGAAGCGTCCCACTATTCTGTCCCTGAGGGAGATTATCTCCTCGTCGCCCTCGATGACGTTCCTGACCTTTATTCCCTTGACGGTTCCGCAGTCTTCCTCCCTGCAAATGATGTCCTGTGCGACATCCACGAGCTTTCTGGTCATGTATCCCGAGTCGGCGGTTTTCAGTGCGGTGTCCGCGAGCCCCTTTCTTGCGCCGTGGGTGCTTATGAAGTATTCGAGGACGGTGAGTCCTTCCCTGAAGTTTGAAATGATTGGGCGCTCGATGATGTCGCCCGATGGTTTTGCCATGAGGCCGCGCATGCCGGCCAGCTGCCTGATCTGGTCCTTGCTGCCTCTTGCGCCGGAGTCGAGCATGGCGAAGACCGGGTTGATGCCCTTGTCCGCGGAGGCGGCATCCTCCATGTCCTTGAAGACCTGCTTTGCGACCTCGTTGCTGGTGCCGGTCCAGATGTCTATGACCTTGTTGTGGCGTTCGCCGTCGGTCAGGACACCCTTCTTGAACTGTCTCTGGACTTCGTCTATCTGCTTTCTGGCCTTGGCGATGAGCGCATCCTTCTCCTCCGGGATGAGCATGTCGGAGACGGATATGGAGAAACCCGCTCTGGTTGCGTATTCGTATCCGATTTTCTTGAGCGCGTCGAGAACCTTGACGGTTGCTTCGTGGCCGCAGACGTTGTAGCAGTCGAGGATGAGTCTTCCGAGCACCTTCTTGCCTGTGGTTCCGTTGTAGAATCCGAGCCTGTCGTCCCATATTTCGTTGAATATGCACCTGCCCGGGGATGTCTCGATGTATTTCTGGTCGCTCTTGCCCCATGGTGTGCTTCTTCCGAAGTCAGGATTTGGCATTCTGACGATCTCGTGCATGCGTATGTCTCCGGCGTCGAGGGCGCGGAGCACTTCGTGGTAGTCCTTGAAGGTCTTGATCTTGCCGAAGCTGGCGGGCTTGAAGGTGAGATAGTATGCTCCGAGCGTGATGTCCTGGGTGGGTGAGGTTATCGGCTTGCCGTTCGCCGGGGAGAAGATGTTGTTTGTGGAGGACATCAGTAGCTTCGCCTCCATCTGGGAATGGTATGAGAGCGGGACATGCACGGCCATCTGGTCCCCGTCGAAGTCAGCGTTGAACGCGGTGCAGACGAGGGGATGGATTCTTATCGCCGATCCTTCGATGAGGACGGGGTCGAAGGCCTGGATGCTGAGCCTGTGCAGGGTGGGGGCCCTGTTGAGCATCACCGGATGGCCCTTGGTGACCTTCTCGAGGATGTCCCATACGACGGGGTCGTTCTTCTCGATGAGTTTCTTTGCCGCGCGCACCGAGGGGGCCGTGCCCTTCTCCTTGAGATATCTGATGATAAAAGGCTCGAAGAGCGTGAGCGCCATCTTCTTGGGCAGCCCGCACTGGCCCAGGGTGAGTTCCGGGCCTATCACGATGACGGAGCGTCCCGAGTAGTCCACGCGTTTGCCCAGCAAGTTCTGGCGGAAGCGCCCCTGCTTGCCCTTGAGCATGTCGCTGAGGGACTTGAGCGGCCTGTTTCCGGCCCCTGTGACGGCTCTTCCGTGCCTGCCGTTGTCGAGGAGGGCGTCGACGGACTCCTGGAGCATTCTCTTCTCGTTCCTGATGATGACGTCGGGCGTCCTGAGCTTGAGGAGGTTCCTGAGTCTGTTGTTCCTGTTGATAATCCTGCGGTAGAGGTCGTTCAGGTCGGATGTCGCGAATCTTCCGCCTTCGAGGGGGACCAGCGGCCTGAGATCCGGCGGTATTACCGGAAGCACCGTGAGTATCATCCATTCGGGGCGGGACTTGCTCTTGATGAATCCCTCGACGAGGCGGAGGCGGCGGGCGATTTTGATTCTTGTCGCCCTGCTTTTAGTGTCGGCAATTTCGGCCTCGAGCTTCTTCTTCAGCTTGTCTAGGTCCATCTGCTCGAGGACTGTCCTTATCCCTGGTGCGCCTATGTCGGCCTTGAACCCCTGTCCGTAGTCCTCGCGGGCCTGGCGGTATTCGGCCTCGGTGAGGGTTTTTCCCTCTTCCAGCGGGGTATCTCCGCCGTTGGTGACTATCCAATCCTCGTAGTATATGACTCTTTCCAGGTCTCTTGCGCTCATGTCGAGCATGAGGCCTATCCTGCTGGGCATGCACTTGAAGAACCATATGTGGGAGACGGGCACGGAGAGATCGATATGGCCCATTCGTTCGCGGCGGACCCTCGACATGGTCACCTCGACGCCGCACCTGTCGCACACGACACCCTTGTGCTTGACCCTCTTGTATTTTCCGCAGCTGCACTCCCAGTCGCGGGTGGGTCCGAATATCCTTTCGCAGAATAGTCCGCCCTTTTCAGGTTTGAAGGTCCTGTAGTTGATGGTTTCCGGATTTTTGATCTCGCCGTGGCTCCATGATCTTATCACGTCCGGCGAGGCGACGCTTATGGAGAGGGCGCCGTAGGACGATACTTCGTCCTGCTGGCCGAGGAGTTCCTTGTATGTGTAGGCGCTGTCTATCATCTGCTGTTCCTCCGTTTTATTCGTCGAGGTTCTTTTTGTTGACGACCCTGACATCTAGTGAAAGGCTCTGCATTTCCTTGACCAGGACGTTGAAGGACTCTGGCCTGTGCGGTTCGAGGACGGCCTGTCCTTTGACGATGGACTCGTATATCTTCGCCCTTCCTATCACGTCGTCGCTCTTGACGGTGAGGATTTCCTGGAGCGTGTTTGCCGCTCCATAGGCCTCGAGCGCCCAGACCTCCATTTCCCCGAAGCGCTGTCCGCCGTGCTGGGCCTTGCCCCCGAGAGGCTGCTGCGTCACGAGGGAGTATGGTCCGACGGCTCTGGCGTGGATCTTGTTGGAGACGAGGTGGTCGAGCTTCATCATGTATATCTGGCCCACCATTACCCTCTGGGAGAACTTCTCCCCTGTTCTTCCGTCGTAGAGATCTGTCTTGCCGTCGTAGACAAGCTTTCCGCCTTCCTTCTTGAACCCGAAGTTGTAGGATATTCCGTTCTCCTTAAAATATTTTTCGTTGGCCTGTTTCATGAGTTCTACGATCTTCCCCTCCTTGACCCCGTCGAATACCGGGGTGGAGACCTTCAGCCCGAGCATCTTTGCGGCCCATCCCAGATGTGTTTCGAGAACCTGGCCGACGTTCATTCGGCTTGGAACGCCGAGGGGGTTGAGGACTATGTCCACGGGGGTTCCATCTGGCAGGAACGGCATGTCCTCGGAGGGGACGATCTTGGCCACGATGCCCTTGTTCCCGTGGCGTCCGGCCATTTTGTCGCCGACCTCGAGCTTTCTCTTGCTGGCGACGTAGACCTTGACCCTGCGGGGCACGCCCATGTATTGGCCTTCTCCCTTATCGATGATGCTGATGTTCTCGTCCTTGTTCTGAGTGAGTTCCCTGATTCTGGGGGAGAACTCGCCCATTACCAAATCTATCTTCTCCTTGAGCGGGCACGTCTGCATGTCGTAGGCATCGAACTTGCCAGCGAGCTTCTGCAGGGTGCTTCTTGTCACCTTCCTGTTGGCGGAGATGAGGACCGTCTTGCCCTTGGCCGATGTCTTGTCGAATATAGGATGCGGCAGCTTCTTGTCCAGCATGAACTCGGCCAGCTTCTCGACCATCTCCTGGATTATTTCGTTGAACTCGGCCTTGAATGTCTCCTTGATCTGGCGTATCTGGCGCCTCTTCTCGGTCTTCGTCATGTCCTGGCGGTTCGGATCCCTGTTCCTCTCTATCCTGACCTCCATGACGACGCCGCCCTTGCCGCTCGGGACGACCAGGCTGGTGTCCTTCACGTCCGAGGCCTTGTCAAGGAATATCGCCTTGAGAAGCCTCTCCTCGGGGGCCAGCTCAGTTTCCGACTTCGGGGTTATCTTGCCGACGAGGATGTCTCCCGGCTTCACTTCTGCGCCGAGGCGGACTATCCCGTCCTGTCCCAGGTTGCGGTGGGACTCCTCGCTGACGTTCGGGATGTCCCGGGTGATCTCCTCCGGCCCGAGCTTCGTGTCTCTGGCGGTGATCTCGAAATCGTCTATGTGGATGCTTGTGAAGACATCCTCCCTGACGATGCGCTCATTGATGATTATCGCGTCCTCGAAGTTGTATCCGCACCAGGGCATGAAGGCGACCAGGACGTTCTTGCCGAGAGCCAGCTCCCCGTTGTCGGTGGCCGAATCGGCTATGGGCTGTCCCTTCCTGATCTTCTGTCCCTTGCGGACTATGGGGCGCTGGTTTATGCAGGTCCCGTTGTTTGTGCGCAGGAATTTCTTGAGATTGTAGACATGCTCGAATTCGTCTTTTTTCCCGTCCTTCGCGGCCACGACTATCTTTTCGCCGGTGACGCTGACGACCTCTCCGTCCACGTCCGAGACGAGGACGCTTCTGGAGTCTCTGGCGAGCTTCTCCTCGATGCCGGTCCCGACTATTGGGGACTCGGTCGTCATCAGGGGCACGGCCTGTCTCTGCATGTTCGATCCCATCAGCGCGCGGTTTGCGTCATCGTGTTCGAGGAATGGCACCAGTGCCGCCGCAGCGCTCACAAGCTGTTTTGGAGACACGTCCATGTATTGTATCTTCTCCTTGGGGAGCTCCGAGGAGTCTCCAAGGTGCCTTGCCATGACCGTGGGATTCAGGAATTCATTCTCTTTCTTGTGAGGGTCGGCAAGCTTTCCGCTCTCGTCCTTCAGATTGAGAGGGGCGTTTGCCTGGGCGATCATGAACTTCTCCTCCTCGTCGGCGGTGAGGTAGTCTATCTTGTCCGTCACCACGCCGTTCTCGACCTTCCTGTATGGTGTCTCGAGGAATCCGAACTTGTTGCATCTGGCATATAGCGAGAGGGAGGATATCAGACCGATGTTGGGGCCTTCCGGCGTCTCGATGGGGCATACCCTTCCGTAGTGGCTGGTATGCACGTCGCGGACTTCGAATCCGGCCCTCTCCCTGTTCAGGCCGCCAGGGCCCAGGGCGCTCAGCCTGCGCTTGTTCGTCGTCTCGGAAAGGGGGTTGGTCTGGTCCATGAACTGCGAGAGCTGGCTTCTGGCGAAGAAATCCTTTATCACGCTCATGAAGGACTTTGGATTGACCATCTTGTTCGGGGTTATCACGGTCTCGTCGGTCCCCAGCAGCGTCATCTTCTCGCGGATGTGCCTTTCCATCCTGACCAGGCCGACTCTGCACTGGTTCTGGATGAGCTCGCCTACGGTTCTTACCCTCCTGTT
This sequence comes from Lentisphaera sp., assembly GCA_020721745.1. Taxonomy (GTDB): domain Bacteria; phylum Verrucomicrobiota; class Lentisphaeria; order Victivallales; family GWF2-50-93; genus DYMC01. The sequence goes on from DYMC01000008.1 coordinate 14,835, forward strand.
CCCGAGATGATCTATGTCATCGGCCATGCCGGCAAGAGCCTTCAGCTTGATGAGGAATTTTGTGGCCTCGAGAAGATCCCTCTTGTCGAGTATCCTGAGCGAGGAAGGCAGGCTGTGGCCGAGGCGCTGGTTCAGCTTGAACCGTCCGACCTCTCCCAGGTCGTATCTGCGCTCGTCGAAGAAAAGCCTTTTTATGAGTGTCTTGGCGTTCGGCAGGCTTGGCGGGTCTCCGGGGCGCATCCTGCGGTAGACCTCCTTGAGCGCCTCTTCCTCGGAACTCGTGCTGTCCCTGCTGAGGCAGAGCATGAACGCCTCCATCCCCTCCTCGACCTTGGCGAGGGAGACTTCCTTGACAGCGCATTCAGATATTTTCTTCACCTTCTGCGAACTGAGCGCTTCGAAGGGCTGGAGATGCTCGGCCTCGTCGTGGTCGCCCTTCACCGGGGATTCGACCAGATAGAGCCTCTTGAGCTTGTCCTCGTCCATCTTTAGGAGGTCGGCGACCCCGTAGCTTCTCGTGTCGTATACGGACGAGACCAGCTCCTTGGTGTTGTCGTATCCAATGGCCCTGAGGAAGGTCGTTATGAGGAACTTCCTCCTGCGGCGCCTCTTGTCGAGGTAGATGAATATCAGGTCGTTTATGTCGAACTGCACCTCGATCCAGGAGCCCCTGTCCGGTATTATCCTGTAGGAGTATATGCTGCGCCCGCTCGAATGGCGGGTCTTCTCGAAGCATATCCCGGGGGACCTATGCAGCTGGCTGACTATCACCCTCTCGGCCCCGTTGATTATGAAGGTGCCGCGGTCGGTCATCATCGGGAAGTCCCCGAAGAAGACCTCCTCCTCGATCTTCTTGCCCTTGATGTTGAGCACGAGGGTGGCGTGGAGCCCCATCGTGTAGCTCCCGCCGTCCTTGATGCAGTCTATCGGGTCTATCTTGGGCTCTGCGAACCTGTAGGACACGAAGTCAACGCTGATCTGCTGGTCGAAGCTCTCGATCGGGAATATCTCCCGGAATACCTCCTGCAGCCCTTTCCTCTGCCTTTTCTCGGGAGCGACGTTGAGCTGTAGAAAATCTTTGAAGGAATCCACCTGCACCCCTATAAGGTCGGGCATGTCCAGCACTTCCCGCAATTTCCCGTAGTTGATTCGCTCTGCCATTTTAACAAAGCCCCTATTTTATGGATTTGGATTGACTCCGGTTCCGCCAAGCTTCTGAAATAGAGAGTAAATATTCACTGACCCCCGTTGTCTCAGTGAATGTTTACATAAACAAAATGCAAAAACGGCATAAAAAAAACGCATTTTCAAGAGCTTCTTGCCCGTTTTCGCATTTTTTATGAGCAAGAGTTCAGCAAGATGGCGGGGTTTGCTGAACTCCTATTTGCCCAGAGAGGGGGCGGCCATCCCTGGTCGCCGCCCGTCCGCTTCTGTGTTCTTGATTTTCCGTCCGGTCACTTAAGCTCGACTGTCGCACCGGCTCCTTCAAGCTGCTTCTTGATCTTGTCGGCTTCTTCCTTGTTCGCCCCTTCCTTGACCGGCTTTGGAAGCGCCTCGACCAGATCCTTCGCGTCCTTCAGCCCGAGACCGGTGATGGCCCTGACTTCCTTGATCACGTTGATCTTGTTCGCCCCAAAGGAGGTCAGTATGACGCTGAACTCGGTTTTTTCCTCGGCCGGGGCTGCGGCGGCTGCGCCGGCGGCCGGAGCGGCGGCGACGGCGACCGGGGCTGCGGCTGTTACGCCCAGCCTTTCTTCGAGGGCCTTTACCAGCTTGGAGAGCTCCAGCACCGAGAGCTTTTCGATATAGGAGATGAACTGGTCCATTTCCTTCGACACTTCGACTTTGCTTTCTTCCGACATTGTTTTTCCTCCGAATTTTGTTTTTGTTTTATGCTTCTTGTTTTGTATTCAGTCAAATCAGGCCTTCGGCGCCCCTGCGCCTTCCTTTGCCTCCTTGAAGTTGTTCAGCACGTTCACTATCTGGCTGAGCTTGGCGTAGAGCAGCCCGGCCAGATTCCGCGAAGGAGCCTGCAGCACGCCCAGCAACTGCGCCCTGAGCACGTCCTTGGACGGCAGCTTCGATATCTGCTCCACCTCGGACGCATTCAGCACCGAACCGTCGAGATAGCCGAACTTGGTGGACAGCTTCCCCTTGCCCTTGGCAAAATCCGAAAGAACCTTGGCCACCACGCCAACGTCCCCGGTCCCGCTTATCATCGCCGTGTCCTCCTTCAGAACCAGATCGGACAGGGCTTTCATCCCCTGCAGCTCGGCCGCCTTCCTGATCAGCCTGTTCTTGAAGACCTTGCAGCGCGAACTGTTCTTGGACAGGCCGTCCCTTAGCTCGGAGAAGTCCTTCACGCTCATGCCCTTGTAGCTGACGAAAAAGACGTAGTCAGCCTCCGTGAGAGCCTTGCCGATATCCTCGACCATTTTCTTTTTCTCAGCTCTCATCATGACACCTTGATGGTTGAAATTTCGTTGACATCGAGCCTGAAACCGGGGCTCATGGTCGCGGACATCGTCGCGCTCAGAAGGTATATGCCCTTGAACGCCGACGGCTTCGCCCTGATGAGAGCCCCGATGACCGCCCTGCTGTTCTCCAATATGTCGTCCGCACTGAACGAGAGCTTGCCAACCGGCACATGCACACACGCGCCCTTGTCGAGCTTGAACTCGACCCTGCCGGCCTTCGCCTCCTTCACGGCGACCGATATCTGGTCGGTAACGGTTCCCGTCTTGGGATTGGGCATAAGCCCCCTCGGCCCGAGAACCTTGCCAAGAGTCCTCACCTTGTTCATGGCCGACGGCGTGGATATGAGCACGTCGAAGTCCATCCAGCCGCCCTTTATCTTTTCTATCATGTCCTCCATCCCCACGAAATCCGCTCCCGCCGCACTTGCATCAGCAGCCTTGTCCCCCTCGGCGATGACTGCGACGCGGATCTTTTTGCCAGTCCCTTTCGGCAACGACACCGCGCCCCGGACGGTCTGGTCCGTCTGCTTCGGATCTATCCCCAGCTTGAACGCCAGGTCAACTGTCTCGTCGAACTTCGGCTTCGGAAGCTCCTTGAGCATCTTCACCGCGTCCGCGATCGGATATTTCTTCTCCCTGTCCACCTTCTCGAGACGGGCTCTGTATAGTTTGCTTCTCTTAGGCATCTTTCACCTCGATGCCCATGCTCCGGGCTGTTCCAGCCACCATTTTGACCGCCGCATCCAGACTCCTCGCGTTGAGATCCTTCATCTTCAGCTTGGCTATCTCCTGGGCCTGGGCCTTGGTGATCGCGCCTACCTTTTCGCGCCCCGGAGTCTTCGCCCCGCTTGCGAGATTCGCAGCCTTCTTGATTAGAATGGAGGCTGGAGGTGTCTTCGTGATGAAAGTGAACGACCTGTCCTGGTAGACCGTGATAACCACCGGGATTATCATTCCGGACTGCGACTGCGTGGCCGCGTTGAACTTCTTGCAGAACTCCATGATGTTCACGCCGGCCTGCCCGAGCGCCGGACCCACCGGAGGCGCAGGATTCGCGGCCCCGGCCGGAATCTGCAGCCTTATCTGCGAGACGACTTTCTTTGCCATTGCACTGCTCCTTCACGAGATCCCGGTGCGAAGCGCAGGCCGCCTCTCCCGCAAGACCTCTGAAACGTTTTATGCCATACCCGAGACGCAGGCGTTATGCCTCGCGCTCGACCTGCCAGTATTCAAGCTCAACAGGCGTGGAACGCCCGAATATGGAGACAAGTATCTTCAGCTTGCCCCTCTCGTTGTCTATCTCCTCGATGCTCCCCTCGAAATTCTCGAAGGCACCGTCCCGTATCTTCACATTCTCGCCGATCTCGAAGTCTATCTTCGGCAGAACCTTGTCCTCCCCATCCCTTATCTGGTCCATCATGTCCCTCTCCTCCTCGGGAGAGAGCGGAATCGGATTGTTGCCGCTTCCTATGAAGCCCATCACACCCTGCGTGTGCCGGATGAAGTAGAACGCGCCCTCGTCTATGCGCCCATCCTTCGTCAGATCCATCCGCACCAGGACGTATCCCGGGTAGTATTTCCTCGATGACATCGTCTTCCTGCCCTGCTTCACCTCGGAGATCTTCTCCATCGGCACAAGCACCTCGTAGACCCCGGAACAGCCCCCGGCGGCCATGCGTTTCTCTATGGAGTCCTTCACCTTCTGCTCATGGCCCGAAAGAGTGTGGACCACATACCAGCGGCCAGCCTTTGTCTCTGTCATATGCGCAAAACCTGTTTTTTTATAATGTCGTTAGCCATTCTATGACGACACTGCCGACCGCGTCCACCGCGGCCACGAACAACGCCAGCGCGAGCACCGTCACGATCACGAGGATTGTCGACTCGTAGAGCTCCTCCCTCGGGGGCCACGAGCACTTCCTCAGCTCGGCCATCGTGTCGTTCAAGAAGGCTCTCGCCCTGTTCATCCAGTTGTTCATAATCAATATTCCATCATCCAGTTCGCCAGGGTGCCCCGGACGGCCACCTTGAATTGGCAGGTGAGACAGGGTTCGAACCTGCGACCTGCGGTTTTGGAGACCGCCGCTCTTCCAGCTGAGCTACTCACCTCCGGCTACTTGACCTCGCGGTGAACCGTGTGCTTGCGGTCGAAACGGCAGAACTTCTTCTTCTCCAGACGGGCGGGAGTCTTGCGCTTGTCCTTCTTCGTCGTGTAATTGCGCCTCTTGCACTCGGTGCAGGCCAGCGTCACTATCTCTCGAGGCATCTTGCTTCCCCTTGCGCTATTGGATTGCCTGGACGCGGAGGCCGCAGCCCCGCGCCCAGATACTGTCTATGTCACTCGATTATCTCGGAAACCCTTCCGGATGCGACTGTGCGTCCGCCTTCCCTTATGGCAAACCTCATCGTCTTCTCCATCGCTATGGGAGTGATGAGCTCGACCGTGATCGGGGTGTTGTCCCCGGGCATCACCATCTCCACCCCTTCAGGCAGCGCGATGTTGCCGGTCACGTCCGTGGTCCTGAAGTAGAACTGGGGACGGTAGTTCGTGAAGAACGGAGTGTGGCGCCCGCCTTCCTCCTTGCTGAGGACATATATCTCCGCCTTGAACTTCTTATGCGGCGTGATCGAGCCGGGCTTGCAAAGGACCTGGCCCCTCTCCACATCCTCCTTCTTCGTGCCGCGGAGCAGACAGCCGACGTTGTCCCCGGCCATCCCTTCGCCAAGCTCCTTGCGGAACATCTCTACACCAGTGACCGTCGTCTTGACGGTGGGCTTGAGACCGACTATCTCTACTTCATCGCCGACCTTGATGCGGCCGCGCTCTATCCTGCCGGTCACCACCGTCCCGCGCCCTTCTATCGAGAACACGTCCTCGACGGAGAGCAGGAAGGGCTGGTCTATCTCGCGGACAGGCTCCGGAACGTTCGCGTCTATCGCATCCATCAGATCCTGTATGCACTTCGCGTCGGCATGGTTCGAGTCTGGAGCCTGCATTGCCTTCAAGGCGGATCCCTGTATTATCGGTGTTGTGTCGCCGGGGAATCCGTATTTGTTCAGAAGGTCTCTTATCTCCATGTCCACAAGGCCGAGAAGCTCCTTGTCGTCCACAAGATCAACCTTGTTCAGAAAAACGACTATCGCCGGAACGCCAACCTGTCTCGCCAGAAGAATGTGCTCCCTGGTCTGCGGCATCGGGCCGTCAACAGCGCTCACCACGAGTATCGCGCCGTCCATCTGCGCCGCGCCGGTGATCATGTTCTTCACGTAGTCGGCATGCCCGGGGCAGTCAACGTGGGCGTAGTGTCTCTTCGCTGTCTGGTATTCGACATGCGATGTAGCGATCGTCAGTATCTTCGTCGGATCGCGGCGGCCTTGGGACTCTGAAGCCTTCGCAACCTGGTCGTAGCTTATGAACGTCGCCAGATTCTTCCCGGCCTGGACTTTCGTGATCGCGGCCGTAAGCGTCGTCTTGCCATGATCCACGTGGCCGATAGTTCCCACGTTCACGTGCGGCTTGCTTCGCTCGAATTTCTCCTTCGCCATTTTATACCTCCGGGATTTTCCGCCCTCGGATTTTTCCTGAGGGCCTTTATTACTGTTGTTTATTTGCTTCTTCCATATCCAAAACGCTCCAAACACTCCGCAAGTGATGGAGCCCACAACCGGATTTGAACCGGTGACCTCGTCCTTACCAAGGACGTGCTCTACCTGCTGAGCTATGTGGGCACCGGTCTGCCCGATCAGGCCATGAGCTGGCTGAAAAGACAAAACGGGCGGATAATATTCCCCCCGAATCCAACTATTCAAGACAAAATATAAAAAAAAATCAAAAAAAAAATGGAAGTGGTGCTCGAGGGGGGACTCGAACCCCCACGCCTTACGGCACATGCCCCTCAAACATGCGCGTCTGCCAATTCCGCCACCCGAGCTGGATATTATTCCCGTTGCTGTGGAAATCGAAAAAGCCAGTTAAACTACCACGCTGGAACCGCAAAGCAAGCGGCTTAAAGCTTTTTTTTCGAAAAAAATATGGAGACAGGGCGCGGAAAAAGCGCCGCTTGAAAATCTCCCCGGAGACGTTCAATTACTTGAAAGCAGCCCGGCGAATCAACTGCAACATTGGAGGAGAGGCATGCATCCCAGAGCAAACAGCCCAATGGACGCAGGCGACGTGGCCAGAATAGACCAGATCAGGGAATCATGCTCGCTCCTCAGAGCCGAAATGGCCAAGGTCATACAGGGGCAGAACGACGCAATCGAGAAGCTCCTCATATGCATGTTCTCCGGCGGGCACGCCCTCCTCATGGGTGTCCCGGGGCTCGCAAAGACCCTCATGGTCCACTCGGTGGCGCAAGGCATGGACCTCTCCTTCAGCAGAATACAGTTCACCCCCGACCTCATGCCCTCGGACATCATAGGCACCGAGATACTCCAGGACGGCGACGAGCCGGGAAAACGCTTCTTCCAGTTCGTAAAGGGACCCGTCTTCGCAAACATCATCCTCGCCGACGAGATAAACAGAACACCGCCAAAGACACAGTCCGCACTCTTGCAGGCAATGCAGGAGAAGCAGGTCACGGTCGCAGGAAAGACATATCCCCTCGACGAACCTTTCTTCGTCCTCGCCACCCAGAACCCGATCGAGCAGGAAGGCACATACCCGCTCCCCGAAGCACAGCTCGACAGATTCATGTTCTTCATAAAGGTCAAATATCCGTCGAATGACGAGGAACTCATGGTCGCAAAGACCACCACCGCCGGCCCCCCGCCCAGACCCGCCCGGGTCATCACCGGAAAAGACCTCCTCGCCTACCAGCAGCTCGTCAGAAGAGTGCCTGTCCCGGAACACGTCTACGAATACGTCGTGCGCATCGTCCGGCGCACAAGGCCTAGCCTGCCGGAGGCGCCGGACTGGATACGCAACCTCGTCACGTGGGGCGCAGGACCCCGCGCGGTCCAGTATCTGATCCTCGGGGCCAAGGCGCGCGCAGTCATGAGAGGAAGCTATCTGGTCGGAAGGGAGGACGTTGACGCCATCATGCCCGAAGTCCTCTCCCACAGGATACTGCTCAGCTTCCACGCCGAGACCGAAAACCTCGCAAGCGACGACATAATCCAGCGCCTTGTGGAAGAGGATGAAGAAGCAATCTCATGAAAACGAAGCCCGGCTCACCGACCCGGAGGTCCTCGCAAAACTCTCCCGCCTCATCCTCTGCTCCCGCGGTGCCGTCGAGGGCAGCTTCTCCGGAATACACAGAAGCCACAACAAGGGCTCCAGCGTGGAGTTCGCCCAATACCGGAAGTATACCCCGGGAGACGACATCTCCCGCCTCGACTGGAAGGTCCTGGCGCGCACCGACAGGTTCTTCGTCAAGGAGTTCGAGGCCGACACCAATATGCGATGCCACATCGTTCTCGACTCCAGCGGATCGATGGGGTTCGCGGGGGGGGGCGGAATCCCCAAGATCGCCGTCGCAAGGAAAATGGCCGCGACGATCGCGCAGCTTGCCGTGATGCAGGGCGATGCCGCCGGACTTCAGTGCTTCAGCGAGAAAGTCTCATGCGACATCCCGGCCAGAAACAACCCGCGCCACCTCAAGAACATATTCGACACCATCCTCTCCGTCGAACCAAGAGGCAAAACAGACATCGTCTCGGTCCTCCACGGCCTCGCCGAGAAAATTCGCCGAAGAGCGCTCGTCATACTCATATCAGACCTCTTCACCGACGACCTCGACGGACTCCTCGACTGCTTCCAGCACATGAGGCACAGAAAGCAAGACCTCGCCGTCTTCCACCTCATGGACAGGCGGGAGCTCGAATTCGAATTCGACAGGCCGATCAGGTTCAAGGACATGGAGTCGGGCGCATTCATACAGACCAATCCGGCGCACATAAGAAGGATTTATCTGGCGGAACTCGCCTCCTTTATGGACAAGATCAGAAAAGGATGCCTCGAATACAAGGTGGACTACCGCTTCGCCGACGTCTCGCTCCCATACGAGGAGCATATCCGCAGCTTCATGCTCTCCAGAGTGAGAAGAAAATAAGCGCAGCGCCCCTCCGGAAGCGCACCGCCCCGGCCCGAGACAGCCGAGATCGAACAGACAAGAAAGGTAGAAAAAACGAGCCAATTGCAAAACTCCGGACGCGCCTTGCCGAGCGAAGCGACGCTTGCCGCAGGCAAAACCGCGTCCCTCCATTTTTACGCCGATTTTTCGCAAAAATCGGCGTGGAGGGGCATGCTTGTCGTAAGATCCCGAGCCCAAAGGGCCTCGGGGCCATGCCCGCGAAAAGAGTTTTGCAATTACCTCGGATATACACAAAAAATGGAAACGCCTTTAATTTACAAGGGACGGTTCGCTGCTGCCGTCCCTGGAGATTGGACAAGCTCTGGGCGGCCATTCCTGGCCGCCAACTGAAAACACGCATCCGGGATGCCGGGCAGGAATCCTCCAGAGGCGGACAAGCGCCCAACATACTTTGTCGGGCGAGAACGCCCAACATACTTGGAGCGCATGCGCAA
>DYMC01000198.1 GCA_020721745.1 Lentisphaera sp.
TCTTGCTGCCTCGTATCTGCGACAAATGCGGCCAACTGCTTAATTTAGGATGATTGGAGCTCATCCATATAAATATTTGAGCCAGGAAATTCCTTCACCTTCAGGGTTCTGCCGGGAGGGTGGCTTTTTCGAAGTATTCGAGTTCGTGCCCGAGGAATTTTTTGGCCTGGGAGTAGAAGTTGAACGGCATGTCCGTGACGAAGAACTTCTCCCATCCCTTCTGCCCTGGAGCGGCGGCGATTCCCAGCGACGATATTCTGTCGGCCGCGAATTTCGCGCAGGATTCGGCGCTGTCTATTATTTCGACGCCGGCGGGGAGGCGGGCCGAGAGGGTTCTTCTTATCAGCGGGTAATGCGTGCAGGCCAGGAGGAGGATGTCCGACCGCCGCATCGGGATGCCTTTTAGATACATTTCCGCGGCGGCGGATGCGATTTCGCTGTCCTGGAGCCCTTCCTCGACGATCGGGACCAGGAGTGGTGTGGCTATGCTTCTGACATTGACCGACGGGTCCAGGGCATGTATTCCGCGGCGGTATGCGTCGCTTGAGATTGTGGCCCTGGTGCCTATGATTACGATGGAGGACGCCTTTCTCCGCATGCATGCCGATATGCCCGCGTCGAGCACTCCGATGACGGGAATATGAGGGAAGGCCTTTTCGACCTTGTCGAGTGCCACGGCCGAGACGGTGTTGCATGCGGCGACTATGGCTTTTACCCCTTTTTCGGCCAGGAATCTGGCGTCCTGGATTGCGAATTTCGCGATATTTTCGGGGGATTTGTCGCCATAGGGGACTCTGGCTGTGTCGCCGAGATAGACGACGTTTTCGTTGGGCAGGGCTTTGCGCAGGGACGAGACCACCGTGAGTCCGCCGAGTCCCGAGTCGAAGATGCCGATGGGTCTGTTGTCCGCTTGATTCATACTTCCATCATGACGGCGATTTCGTCGCATTTGTCTTTTTTCGGGCATTTGGAGCAGTCGGCCCAGATTTTTTCCGGGAAGAGCTCCTTATGGACGATTTTGAATCCCATTCTGGTGAAGATGTTTGGCCGGTATGTGAGTGCGAATATTTTTTTTGCGCCCTGTCTTTTCATGCCTGAGACGCATTTTTTGACGAGAGCCGATCCTATTCCCCTTCCGTTCTGCGACGGGACGACGGCGAGGGATCTGATTTCCTGGAGGCCGCGCCCGAAGTCTCTCGAGGCGCAGCATCCGACGGTTTTCGTTCCGAGCCTGGCGACCACGAATGCTCCAATGTGCTCTTCGATTTCCTCTTTGCTGCGCGGGAGCAGAAGTTTTTTCTCGGCGTATTTTGCGAGCATGGCCTGGATTTTCCCGGCGTCGCTCTTGCGTGCCCTGCGAATTTCGCGCTGGGGCTGGATTTTGGATCGGGATTTTTTGGACGGCATGTTTTATCCAATCTGTGGGGTTCGGAGCAAATTCATTCTGTGAAGAAGCCTATCCTGCGGAACTTCGCATATCTTTCCTCGATGATATCTTCCGTCCTGGACGCGGAAAGTTTCTTCAACGTCTTTTTTATATAGTCCTTGAGCAGTGCCGCCGCCGAGTCCCAGTCGCGGTGGGCTCCTCCGAGGGGCTCCGGGATTATGTCGTCTATTATTCCAAGCTCCATGAGGTCCTTGCCCGTGAGCTTGAGCGCCTCCGCGGCCTTTGCGGAATACTTCCTGTCCTTCCAGAGTATGGCGGCGCATCCCTCCGGGGTTATCACCGAGTAGTAGGAGTTTTCCAGGAGGGCGATTCTGTCGCCGACGCTGATGCCGAGGGCGCCGCCGCTGCCGCCTTCTCCTATCACCACGACTATGAACGGGACGGCTAGGCCGAACATCTCCCTCAGGTTCACGGCGATGGCCTCTCCGATGTGTCTCTCTTCGGATGCGATGCCTGGGAAGGCCCCTGGTGTGTCTATGAATGAGATTATCGGTCTGCCCGCCTTTTCGGCCAGCTTCATCAGGCGCAGCGCCTTTCTGTATCCTTCCGGGTGAGGACATCCGAAGTTCCTGTGGACGTTCTCCTTGATGTTTCTGCCCTTCTGTGTGCCGATGAGCATCACGGGCTCCCCGTCGAGCTTTGCGAATCCGCCGACTATGGCCGGATCGTCCGCGAAGCGCCTGTCCCCGTGGAGCTCCATGAAGTCGGTGAAAATTCTAGACACGTAGTCCAGGGTGTATGGCCTCTCGGGATGCCTCGCCAGCTGGACCTTCTGCCACGGGGAGAGGCTCTGGTATATTGTCTTCTTCGTCTCGTTTATCTTCTCGCGGAGTTTTTCTATTTCATTTTCGACATCGAGGTTGCTGTCGGCTCCCATTTTTTGGAGTTCCTCGATTTTTGCCTCGAGGTCGTATACTGGTCGTTCAAAATCGAGAATGGCGGCCATGTTCAATCCTCTATTATGACTGTTGTCTTCTGGGGGACTATGGAAAATATCTCTTCGACATCCTTGTTCTGCATACGGACGCATCCGTTGCTAGTGGCCTGCCCGATGCTGTCGGCGTCCCATGTGCCATGTATCCCGTATCCCTTCAGGCTTTTGTCGGTGGAGCCGACCGGGGCCAGGGCGAGCCAGCGTGTCCCGAGTATGTTCTGCTTGTCTCCGAATGGTATTGCCTTGCCATCGGTATACCAGACCGGGTCCTTCTGCTTCATGGAGATTTCGAATTCGCCGGAAGGAGTGCGCCCCTGGCGCCCGATGCCGACCTTGTAGCTCTTGAAGAGCCTGCCTCCGTCGAAGAGGCGCAGCTCCATGCGCGACTTGGAGACCTTGATGCTCCATTCGCCCTGGTAGATGCACAGGGTCTTGCCCGGGAATATGGTATGGCTGCCGGGGTCCATCCGGTTTGCGGTCTGGACGGCCTCGACCGTTGTCTTGAACCTGTCGGCGATCTTGACCAGTGCGTCTCCCTTCTCGATGGTGTAGAGTTTTTTCTCGGGGCATGGGATGTCGCTCTTGAATATCTCGATGTTGACCTTTCCGATCATTTCCTCTATCTTCGCCAAGGCCGGGCCAGGGGATGTCGCCGCGCCATGCATTTCATAAAGCATCTTCCTGGCCTCGACGAGGTTTCCGGAGGAGATCATGTTTTCCGCCGCCTGTATCCGGGATGCCAGGTCGCCGGGGATCTGCGCTTCGGGCGGTTTCTTGTCCGCGATCCTTCTTTCTTCCCGGCTGGGTGGCTTTACCTTGCTGTCGGCGGGAGGCGGGGTCTTCTTTTCTTCCACCGGGGGCGGGGTTTCGTCCTTCTTCTCCACCGGGGCCGAGTTCTGCGATCCGGTTCTCACTATCAGGAAGAGCACCGCGATAGTCACCGCTCCGACGGTGGCGAGGATGATCCAGAAGAAAGGGGATTTCCTCTCCGCCTTGAATCCTGAAAAAGGCGGAGTCTTCTGGTTCACATGTATGAAATCATCTTTTGGGGCCATGATGCCGGGCTCTCCGTGTTGCCGGGGTAAATATTCACTGAACTCTTACTTGCCGGGTGAACATCCGGCGGGCCACGTTTCTCCGCCGGCAGGCCAGCACGAATCAGGCAGGAGAACGAAGTACGCCAAATCCATGCGCCTTGTGCTGGCCATAATTATACTTTGAAAGACGATTTTTGCAAGATCCTTCCGTGTTGTGGAAGGATTTCCGTGGAGCCCAGGCTACTTCTTGCCTTTCGATGCCTTGGCCGCCCTTTCCCTTGCCTTGACCCTTTCCAGATACTTTTTCCTTCTGGCCCTCTTTATAACCTTGTTCATCTGCTGTCCCATCTTGTCCTCCGGGATTTGTTTTATGTGAGGTAATTGCAAAACTCTTTTTGCGGGCATGGCAACACGTGATTTCATACGTGT
>DYMC01000199.1 GCA_020721745.1 Lentisphaera sp.
ATGAAGGATGTAGCCAGAACCCTCTTTGAGGACAGGTATCTTCTCGGCGAGCTCCCTGCGTATCGCCTCGAGGTCGTTGGCAACCAGATTCCTGGCATCCATGCCGCCGCAGAGCGCTATCTTGTCTCCAAACTGCCTCTTCAGCTTGAGGACATCCATTCCGGCCTTCACCTCTATCACCTGCAGACAGTCCATCCCGGCCTTGATCAGCCCGGGGATAAGCGGCTCCACATATCCGCAGGAGTGGACGATGACCGGAAGCCCCAGCGAATGCGCGAATTCGAAAGTCTTCTTGTGCGCCGGCATGACCATCTCCTCATACATCTCCGGGGACATGAACGGATGTTCCTTGTAGCCCATGTCCTCGTAGAACCATATCCCGTCAGGCCTCCCGGCTTCGGAGAAGAGAATCTCCATTAGCCTGATGTTGAGGTCCGACAATGTCTCCGTCATGTCCTTTATCCAGTCCGGATCGAGGGCCATGCCCATGAGCATGTATTCGTGCCCGCAGATCGGATGCATCTGCTCGAAGACGTTTATCCCGGACCAGCAGAAGAAGCGTCCGGCATTGTCCGCGGCATTCTTCTCCTTCGAATACCCTTCGAAGTTTATCCTGCGCCTGTCTGTCTTCACAAGATGCGGTTTTATGAGCTCCTCCCATCCGCCGCGGTCCTTGACCGTGAAGTCCACGTGCTCGGGAGTGGCATTGTGCAGCTTGTGCCTGCGGAGCATCGCGTAGTTGCCGTCCTTCTCGAGGCAGGTCTCGTCGTCCTCCTCGATCACCTCTTTCTTGAAATCGAGATTTGCCACGTAGTTGAACGCCCAGCACCCCGACATGTCGAATCCGAAATGCGTCGCGAGGTCCTCGTTCTCCCCGATATGCCCCTGCGACTGCCAATGCTTCTGGGTGTCACCCCAGAAATGCTCGTAGAGACCTATCCTGTCCACGAGCCGCCTCTTCAGAATCAGCGATATCCTTTCCTTGCCATTCATTTCCAATGCTCCAGATTTTATTTCTGTTCTCTCTTTGCAGAATTGCAGGAGGAGGCTAGTTTACCCCATTGTGGCATAAAAACGACCGGTGCCGGAAACATGCAGCCTTCAGCAAGCACAGCATCCATGGTCAAATTCGAGTCCGTCTGCGTATCGCTGGGCGGCAACAGGATACTCGACAACGTGTGCGCAAGGGTTCCGCGGGGGGGGTGCACCGCTATTGTGGGGCCTAACGGCGCCGGCAAGACGACCCTGCTGCTCGCCCTTATCGGGGAAATCCCCTTCGAGGGGCGCATATCGCTGGACACCCCTGGACAGTCCCCGAGAATAGGATACGTCCCGCAACGGCTCCAGTTCGACCGCGGCATTCCAATCAGCGTCTTAGAATTCCTCGCCATCGGACTCCAGAGGAGGCCAATCTGCTTCGGGATTGGCGAGAGGCACCGCTCCCTCGCTATCCAATATCTCTCGGCAGTAAAATCCGGGCCGCTTCTGGAACGCAGGCTCGGCGCACTCTCCGGCGGAGAACTGCAAAGGGTGCTTCTCGCCCTCGCGCTGGTCCAGGATCCGGAGCTCCTCGTGCTTGACGAGCCGGCCGCGGGCGTTGACTTCCACGGCGAGCATGTCTTCTGCGAGCTTCTCGATGAGCTCCGCAGGGAAAGGGGATTCACGCAGCTCATGGTCAGCCACGACCTCTCCACCGTCACCCACCACGCAACCCATGTCATATGCCTGAACCGCAAGGTCGCCGCCGAAGGCCCGCCAAAAGAGACTCTCAGCGCGGAGAACCTCACCGCCATCTTCGGCCTCCACATGGGGCTCGTGGCGAAGGACGCCCTCCCGGACGGCAAAACCGAATGCCCACGCTGCAAGGAGGGACATCGCCATGCCTGAACTGGATTTCCTATACAATCTGGCCGGAAGGGCGCTGCCCTTCGAGTGCATGCAGATGCGCTTCATGCAGCAGGCGCTGGTGGGGCTTCTGATCATCGCTCCCACCGCCGCACTCATGGGGGTGCAGGTCGTCAACTTCAGAATGTCCTTCTTCGCCGATGCCATAAGCCATTCCGCCTTCACCGGAATCGCCCTCGGCCTCATCCTCGGAATAAGCCCCCGTCTCTCCACACCAGTCTTCGCCGCGCTGGTGGGAGTTGCGATAATCGCATTCCTGCGGAAAAGCTCCTTGTCGGAAGATTCCATGATAGGCGTCTTCTTCTCGGGCGTGGTCGCCTTCGGTCTGGCGGTCGTAAGCCGGGAAAATAACATATCGAGGGACATCCAGCGCTTTCTCTATGGCGACATACTCACCATCGGTGACGCGGAGATATGGACCATGCTTATTCTCGCCGCCGCAATAGTGGCCTTCCAGGCATATGCCTACAATCGCCTGCTCTACATTGGATTGAACCCGGTCCTCGCCGCCGCGCACAGGGTCCGCGTGGCCGCCTACCAATACGTCTTCGCCCTCCTGCTCTCGCTGATAGTCATACTGTCCGTATGGGCCGTTGGTGTCCTGCTTGTGACAGCGCTCCTGATTGTTCCCGCCGCCGCCGCCCGGAACATGGCGCGCAACGCCGGCGGAATGGTGTGGTGGGCATTGTTCGTCAGCATCGTTTCGGCAGTGGCAGGACTCCTGATATCGGCCCAGGACTGGGCGCGAAGCGCGACAGGCGCCACAGTGATACTCGTCGCCTTCACCATGTTCCTGGCCAGCCAGATGTTCTCGCTGGCGAGGAGATCGGGAAAATGAGTGATCGCGGCATAACACACAGCGGAGGAGATTGAATCATGGAATCAAGGAAATCAGGTGAGAGTATCCTCAAACACATCGGGAACATCTCGCAGATCGCGTCCGTGGGGCACTATCGTTTCAACGACGGCCCCGGCATGGGGATGCGCGCGGTCGAGGTGAAAAATGGCTCGGGGCTGTCCTTCACGGTCCTGCCCGACCGAGGCATGGACATCTCCCTTGCGAACTACAAGGGAGTCAACCTTGCCTACATGACTCCAAACTCCGAAATCCATCCGGCGTTCTACGAGCCGGACGGGGCAGGCTGGCTGAGGACTTTCAACGGAGGCCTGCTCACAACATGCGGGCTCGCACATTTCGGCCCGCCCGCGGACGACGGCGGAAAATTCGGCCTCCACGGCAGATATTCGACGATTCCGGCGCGGCAGTTCCGCGACAATTCCAGATGGGATGGGGACAGGTATCTGGTCGAGCTGCTCGGCATCGTCGAGGAGGCCAGACTCTTCGGGAACAAACTGCGCCTGGCCAGGAAAATCATCTGCGTCGCCGGAGACCCCGCCATATCCATCGAGGACAAGGTCGAGAACTTCGGCGCGGAGACAAGTTCCTTCATGATCCTCTACCATGTCAATCTCGGATACCCATTGCTCTCTGAGCACGCCGTTCTGAAGACCGCCGCCATCGGGTCGGAGGCTAGGGATGAGGAGGCGCGAAAGGGTTTTAAGGACAAATTCCGCTTCAGCCCCCCGCGGCCGGGCTTCAAGGAGCAGGTGTTCTACCACAAAATCCGCCCGGATAGGAACGGCTTCGCAAAGGCCGGACTCCTGAACGAGAAGCTCGGAATATCTTTCGAGGTGAAATTCGACGTGTCCTCCCTTCCATTCATGACACAGTGGAAGATGATGGGATGCGGGGAATACGTCCTGGGCCTCGAACCATGCAACGCGCCATGCATGGAGCGCGACGAGCTGAAAAGGAGAAAACTCCTGCAATATCTGGAACCCGGCCAGTCCAGGACCATGAGGCTCGAACTGCGCGCAAGGGAACTACCCCAAATTTCGCGCCCTAAAAAATAAGATTGTTGATTATCAACGACTTGCAA
>DYMC01000200.1 GCA_020721745.1 Lentisphaera sp.
TTGCAAGGAGTTATGACTAATTTTCCGATTTCTTCCATAAAAACTTTCATTATTTTCTTGGAGCCAGTTTCAAAATTATAGCGAAGCTACACCGGAAAGATGAAAAGTCAAGGCATGAACGAGAACAATCCGGGAAAAAGTTAGGGGCACTGCTTTTCGGTTGCGGCCCCGAGGCACGTGAACGCCAGGGGTTTTCGACTCGTTGCACAAGCCTAGATATTGCAATTGGCTTTTTCTGTTTTCGAGATTATTTTATGGCCTTTCTGCACGAAGGAAGGTGAGGGCATGGCTGGCAAATCCGATTTCAATGTTGACGAAATTGCGAATCTCGCGAGACTGGAGCTGGAGGAGGGCGCGAAGGAGCGCATCCGCGGGAACATGGCCGAGATCGTCGGCTATGTCGAGGAGCTCTCCAGGCTCGACCTCTCCGGTGTCGAACCCATGTATCACAGCTCTGACGTGAAGAATGTTTATCGCGACGACCTCGCGATGCCGTCTTTCGACAGGGACAGGATGCTTTCCAATGCCCCGGAAACCCTGGACGGGGAGCTTGTCAAAGTTCCCGCAGTTCTCCCAGAGGAGGAGCAATAGCCGCCATGCCGTTCGGGAGCAACACAACGATTGCGGAAATCGCAAAACTTCTGGCCTCGGGCGAGGAGACGTCGCAGTCGGTCTGCGCACAGTTTCTCGAGACAGCACGCCGGGAGAATCCACGCATATCAGCATTCCTCAGGCTGGACGAATCGAAGGTCATGCGTCTCGCCGAGGAGTCCGACGCAAGGAGGAAAAAAGCCGCCGCGCTGGGACCCTATGACGGAATACCTGTGGCGATGAAGGACAATCTTTGTGTCGAGGGAGAGACCTGCACCTGCGCATCTAGGATTCTCGACGGATTCGTCTCCCCATACGATGCGACTGTGGTCCGCAGGCTCAAGGCCGCCGGCATGATTCCGTTCGGCAGGGCGAACATGGACGAATTCGCAATGGGCTCCTCCTGCGAGAACAGCGCCTATATGAAGACAGCCAACCCTTGGAACACCGGTCGCGTCCCTGGTGGATCGAGCGGAGGCTCAGCCGCGAGTGTCGCAGCGTCCATGGCCCCGGCCGCGCTCGGATCCGACACGGGAGGCTCGATCAGGCAGCCGGCCGCGTTCTGCGGTGTCGTCGGGCTGAAGCCCAGCTACGGAACCGTGTCCCGCTACGGACTGGTCGCATTCGCATCGTCCCTGGACCAGATCGGCCCGATAACGAATTCGGTCATGGACTCCGCGATATTGCTTGACATCATCAAAGGGCGCGACCCGATGGACTGCAGCTCGCTACAGCTTCCTCCTGCGAATTTCGCTGACATGCTTGGCAAATGCAGCTCCATCGAGGGAATTAGGGTGGGCATCCCTTCCGAATGTCTCTCATGTGAGGGACTCGACGAGGCAATCAGGAGGAATTTCGACGGCAGCGTGGCTCTTTTTAAGAAGCTTGGGGCGACTGTCCGCGAAATATCGCTGCCGCATTGGAAGTACTCTGTGTCGGTCTACTATGTGATCGCCACCGCCGAGGCAAGCGCGAATCTCGCGAGGTTCGACGGCATACGCTATGGCCTGAGGCAGAAGAGCGAGAAGCTGTCCGAGATTTACACCAGAACCCGCGGCGCAGGCTTCGGCGAGGAGGTCAAGAGGAGGATACTGCTCGGGACATTTGTCCTGAGCAGCGGATACTACGACGCCTACTACCTCAGTGCGCAGAAGACCCGCGCCCTTATAAAACGAGACTACGAGGCGGCCTTCAGAGATTGCGACGTGATACTCACTCCTGTCACACCGACGCCGGCGTTCGCTTTCAACTCGAAGAGCTCGCCTTTGCAGATGTATCTCTCGGACATATTCACCATATCCGTGAATCTGGCCGGCAACTGCGCGGTCAGCGTTCCCTCCGGCCTGAGCCCGGAAGGACTTCCGCTCGGGGTGCAGATCACGGCCGACTATCTCAAGGAGGATGTCCTGCTCAGGAGCGCGCATGTGTTCGAAATGAACAGAGGGACTGGAAGATTCGTCCCGGGGATGAAAGAATGAAATACTCCGCCACAATCGGGCTTGAAGTGCACGTGCAGATCAAGACTGCGAGCAAGATGTTCTGCTCGTGCAGGAACAGCTTTGGCGAGCCGCCCAACACCCTCGTCTGCCCTGTCTGCATGGGGCTGCCCGGGGTCATGCCGGCGCCAAACAGGACCGCCATACTCAAGACGATAGCCGCCGGGATGCTGACGGAGTGCCAGATTTCACGTTTCAGCAAGTTCGACCGCAAGAGCTACTTTTATCCGGACATGCCCAAGAACTACCAGATATCCCAATACGACCTTCCTTTCTGCAAGGGTGGCAGGATAAAGGTTGGAGGCAGGGGGTTTTCCGGGGCCCCGCTTCCGGAAAAGACGATAGGCATAACGAGAATCCACCTCGAGGAGGATGTCGGGAAGCTGAACCACCTTGGAAGAAACAGCGGAGTGGATTTCAACAGGGCCGGTATCCCCCTCATGGAGATCGTCAGCGAACCCGACATGTCCACCCCTGACGAGGCCTACGCCTATCTGGAGGCGCTGAAGGAGATAATGCGATACGCCGGAATCAGCGGATGCGACATGGAGAAGGGGCAGATGCGATGCGACGTGAATGTGTCGGTGCGCCCCGAAGGACAGAAGGAGTTCGGCACGAAGATAGAGCTGAAGAACCTCAACAGCTTCAGAGCCGTCCACCGTTCCCTGGAATACGAGATGGAAAGGCAGATGGAGGCGCTCAGGAATGGCGAGAAACTTTATCAGGAGACACGCGGGTGGAACGACGACAAGGGCGAAAGCTATCTCATGCGCAGAAAGGAGAGCGCGCACGACTACAGATACTTCCCTGAGCCCGACATGCCCCCGTTCGTGATAGACGATGCGCTCCTGGAGGAAATCAGGCGAACCCTGCCCGAACTGCCGGCCGCAAAACGCGCCAGATTCGTGGCTCAATACGCGATAACCGCCTATGACGCCGAGGTGCTCACTCAGGACAAGGATGTCGCGGACTACTTCGATGCCGCCGCCGGACTCGGCGCCAATCCCAAGTCCGTGGCAAACTGGATCATATCCGAAATCCTGAAGGAGCTTAACGAAAGGAAGATATCAATCAGCGAGTGCAAGGTAAAGCCGGAGCACCTCGCGGAAATAGTCAGGGCGGTCGCGTCGGGCGCCATCAACAGCGGCAGTGGCAAGGAGGTCCTTGCGGATGTCTTCAAAACGGGCGGAAGCCCGTCGGAAATCATTGCCAAAAAGGGACTCTCCCAGATCAGCGACGAATCGGGAATTGCGAAATTCGCGGACGAAGTCATAGCCGAATTTCCGGCGCAGGCCGCAGAGTTCCGCTCTGGCAAGGAGAAGGTGCTCCAATTCCTCATCGGACAGCTCATGAAGAAGAGCAAAGGCAAGGCCAACCCCCAGGTCGCCGCAAAAATACTCTCCGAAAAACTCAAGGCGTAAACCTGAAAAAGTGATAGAAAAAAGATAAAGTGGGGGCTTGACTTTTGTAAACATTTGTGGTATAATTAGTTGCATGAATTCTTTTCAAGATGCAACAATTAACCCAATAGGTGAAAAATGAGGCTGATACTGGAGAGGACGGATGAGATTTTAACATCGAACGGCGGGCTTGCAGTTGCCGGTGCGATCATGAAGAGTTTGAAGATCGGGAGGACGCTCAACGGTATAAAAAAGGATGATGGCCAAAAAGACCATCACGGAATCAGGTACTAAGTAAAAAAGCGATTTTCAACTGCTTTTTCTAGGATCATGCCGCCGAACATCTGAAGG
>DYMC01000009.1 GCA_020721745.1 Lentisphaera sp.
ATGTTTAAAAAAGTCAAGACCCCCTTTTATCTTTTTTCTATCACTTTTTCAGGATATACTTCAGGAAGATCAGGCCGAGGACGACATGCTTGTACTCGGCGGCGTCCATGTTGGAACGCATCGCGTCGGCCGCCCGCCAGAGTTCGCTCTCGAACCCGAGATTTGCGCCGTTGTTGTTCTGATTGCCCATTATGTGTTCTCCGGGTTGCCGTTGGCGTGATACTCTGTCACAATGTTTAATCCGCTGATATCCGAGGTAATTGCAAAACTCCTTTCGCGGGCATGCAACACGTGATTTCATACGTGTCAAGAGCATGCCCCCTCCACGCCGATTTTTTGCGAAAAATCGGCATAAAAATGGAGGGACGCGCTTGCCGCGTCCGGCATTTTGCAATTGGCTCATCCATGAAGTCCTTGGGACTATGGGTGACCAATGGGCGCACCGTGGCGCACAGTACAGGCAGCAATCCATGTATCGTTGGGCGCAATGAGCCTTCCGCAACAGGTTTCCCCGAACTCATAGGGCTACCTTTCGCCGTTGACCGCCAATGTCCAAATCTGCCTTCTGCCTCGCGATGTTTCGCAGGCAGGAAACATTATACGACAACCTGAAAAAATCAATGGTCGCAGAGGTTCGCGCCCGTATCGAGGGTTCCTGATAGGAATTTCTTGACTATCGCCTCCGGGGAACCCTCCTGGACTCCGACGAGCACTTTTATTCCTGCTTGAGAGAATATCTGCTGCGCCCTCATTCCCATTCCGCCGGCTATCACCACATCAACATTCTGCTCCTTGAGCCAGCGCGGCAGGACTCCGGGTTCATGCGGGGGTGGCTCGGAGGTCATGATGCTCCCGAGTGTCTTGCCGTCGCTTTCGACTTCCACGAACGTGAAGGTCTCGCAATGCCCGAAATGCGGACATACCAATCCGTTTGCCGTTGGAACCGCGATTTTCATTTCTGCTGTCTCCTTTTTTGTATATTCTTCTCCAAGTTGCCCATTATTTCGTCAAAGACCCCTGCGGCATCCGCTCCCATCCCGGCAAATCCCCTGCCATCGTCGCAGGAAGCCATCAACGACAGGTTCATTGGTATCGCCCCTAGGAATGGAACGGTCTCGAGTTCAGCCATCCTGCGTCCGCCTCCAGTTTTGAATATCTCCGTGTTTTTGCCACAATGCGGACATATGAAGCCGCTCATGTTCTCGACAATCCCCAGGATCGGGAACTTCAGCTTCCTGCAGAAGTCTATCGAGCGATGGACATCGGCGGTCGAGAGATTCTGGGGCGTGGTGACGACCACGGCGCCGTCGGCATCAGGTATCATCTGGCATACCGACAGCGGTTCGTCGCCGGTGCCCGGAGGCGAATCTATTATCAGGTAGTCGAGCTCTCCCCATTCGACATCCTGCAGGAACTGCTTGATGATTCCGGCCTTCATGGGGCCGCGCCAAATCACCGAGTCCGTCCTCGATTTCAGAAAGAACGCCGTGGAGATTATCTTCAAGTCGCCTATCTCGACCGGTATTATCCTCTCGTTCTCGAACGCGGGTTTCTCGTCGTGAAGACCGAATATCACCGGTATGCTCGGACCGTGTATGTCGGTGTCGAGCAATCCCACCTTGTGCCCATTCGCGGAAAACCTCCAGGCGAGCGCGGCGGCCACGGTGCTCTTGCCTACCCCGCCCTTCCCGGAAAGAACCACAATCTTGTGCCTGATCCCCGACATCGCCTTGCCAACCCCGCTGTTGTCATCATGATTCGCCGGCACAGCATTCATCGGCGGCTTCTTCTCCGCCGAAGAGCATGTCCTGGATGAACAGGCTTTGCATTCTTCACTCATATCTTTGCTCCTTGTCTTATTTCAGGCCATCAAGCGCCTGTCTCAAGTCCTCGATTATATCTTCGGCCTTTTCGACTCCGACCGACAGCCTGACTGTGTTTTTCCTGACTCCAAAGATGGTGCGGCGCTCCGGCGGCAGATAGAGCATCGTCGTCAAAAATGGTATGCACACAAGGCTCTCGGTGCATCCAAGGCTCACGGCGTGATAGACAAGCTTGAGCGAGGATATGAATTTCTTCGCGTCCTCGATGTCATCCCCGACATCGAATGCGAGCATTCCGCCGAATCCTCCATGCATCTGGCGCCTGGCCACCTTGTGCCCGGGATCGGATTCGAGCCCGGGATAGCGCAGACGCGAGACCTTCCCGTGTCCGCTGAGAAATTCCGCCACCATCATGGCGTTCGACGCCATCCTCTCCTCGCGCAGGACAAAGGTCTTGAGGCCGCGCTCCAGGAGCGATGCCGAATATGCGTCCAGCGTCGAACCGACCGCCTGCCTGGTGAACCACAGCCTGTCGTAGTCTTCCTTCGACCCGGCAATCGCCCCGGCCATCAGATCGTTGTGGCCTCCAAGCGCCTTCGTCGCGCTGTGTATGACCAGGCGCGCACCGAGCTTCAATGGATTCTGGTGCAGAGGCGTGGCAAAGGTGTTGTCAACAACGAGCATCGCCCCGACCTTGTCCGCCGCAAGCCGGGCCGCCGCTATGTCCACAGTTTTGCAAAGCGGATTGGTGGGAGACTCGAGGAATATCATCGTCGTATTCGGCTTCAGGTGCTTCGCCAATTCTGGACTCTGGTCGGCATCGAGCCAAGTCACATCCACGCCAAGCCTTTCGAGTATCAGCGAGACCTTGTAGTTCGCCCCGTAGATGTCATGGAAAAGGACGAGATTGTCTCCGGACTTTAGATATGTGAGGAAGACCATTGTGCAGGCAGCCATCCCGGATGTGCAGAGGATGCAGTCTTCCGCCATCTCCATCTCGGCTATCTTCTTCTCCACCGTGCGGACGGTCGGATTGTCGTCCCGGTGGTAGGTGTAGCCGTCTATCTCGCCGTCCGTGATCTGCCGCAGCACCTCGAAGTCGCGGTATTCGTAGTTAACGGCGTGCACTATCGGCGTCACCATCGGGCGGTTGCCATAGGGTGTCAGTGGATCAGACATCGGGGCTTCTCCTTGTCAATCGGATTGTTTTGAAATCATGCTCATAACATCCATCGTCATCCTTTTTTTTCAATTTCAGAACTCCCCGGTCCTTAGCATGACCAGGGTGCAGGCGTCGAGCACCTCGATCCCGTCCGCACGCAGCCTGTCGGCGAGAGTCGGATTCTCCGCTCCAGGATTGAATATCACGCGGCCCGGATGCAAACCGGAGATTTCGTCGCCGAGCGCGGCCGAGCGCTCCGGCGAAAGATATACCGTCACGGTGTCTATCTTCTCCTCAATCTCCCCGAGCGACGCATATGTTTTTATCCCCTCTATCTCCTTCAGCGCCGGATTCACCGGAAAAACGGAGAACCCCTTCGCGGAAAGCTCCTTCAATACCTTGTAGCTATATCTGTCCGGCTTCGCGCTTGCCCCAAGTATTGCGACATTCATTCCCAACCCACCTTATTTGATTGAACTGATTTCAAAATCATGTCTTCACCGCCCGGGATCAACCCCCTGTGGATAGGCGGAACCCGCAAGTACTTTGCGCCGTCTCGGCGCAAAGAAATGCTTGCGCGGAGCCCCGTCTCCGCCTACGGCTACGCCGCCGCATGCCGCGCAAACTGCTGGCATCCAGCCCGCCGGTTCCTCCGGAATGGCGGGTGAACATCCTGTCCGCCCCACCTTCGGGTGGCGGGTAAACATCCTGTATCCCGCATCCTGTATCTTGTATCCTGTGAGGTAATTGCAAAACTCTTTTCGCGGGCATGCAACACGTGATTTCATACGTGTCAAGAGCATGCTCCTCCACGCCGATTTTTGCGAAAAATTGGCGTAAAAATGGAGGGACGCGCTTGCCGCGTCCGGCATTTTGCAATTGGCTCATCCTGTATCATCCCCCCGCCTCCTTCTCCACCTTCTTCCACAAGATTCTGACATCCTCGGCGGCACCCGTTTCCGAATGCTCCACGATAGTCTTTCCCTCAATCTGCGCCCTGGTCGCCACGCTGTCGTATCGGATTCTGCTCACGAACCTTGCGTTTGGAAGCTTCGCCACCCCCCTCTCGATATCGCCCGCCACCGACTCGTTTATGTCGTGTTTGTTTATACATACTCCAACCGGAATGCCAAAGTGTCCCGCGAGTTTCGCAACCCTGATCAGGTCGTGCTGGCCGGAAAGCGTCGGCTCCGTCACCAACACTGCGAAATTCGCAGATGTCATGGACGCGATGACCGGGCATCCGACTCCCGGGGGGCCATCGGTGACGATCAGATTCCTTCCCGTCCTTTCCGCAGTCTCCCTTGCGCGTTCCCTGACCTTCGAGACGAGCTTGCCGGAATTCCCCGCCCCGGGCTTCAGCGCAGCATGGACCATGGGGCCGAACCGAGTGTCCGACTCGTAGAGACTCCCGCATGTATCCTCGGGAAACTCTATCGCCTTCACCGGACAGAACTCGACACACACGCCGCATCCCTCGCAGGACAGAGTCCTGACTGCGAATTTCGCGGATCCCGCGCCGTCGCCTTCCATGTCTATCGCGCCGAAGCGGCAATGGGCGAGGCAGGCTCCGCATGAAACGCATTTGTCCTGGACTATTCTAGCCTTGTGTCCGGACTTGAAATCCTCCGACTTGATCTGGCGAGGAGCGAGGATCAGATGCAGGTCCGAAGCGTCAACATCGCAGTCGGCGAAAACGGCGTTCTGCGAAAGCGCTGCAAAGGAACCGGCTATGCTGGTCTTGCCGGTCCCGCCCTTCCCGCTTATCACCACAATCTCGAATATTCCTTCATTTTTCATATCTTTATTCCATTTAGGACTTTAAGAACCGCCCTGTCGGTCTGGTTTTCGAATATCCTGCCGTCCTCCACTCCGAGAAAAAATTCAGCGTCCACCTTGAAAAAACGCCTTGCCGCCTTCTCCATCTCGTCAATGTTGGAATGGCGTATTCTGGCCACATATGACGCATCCCTCGATATTCTTTCCTTGTAGAAGTCCGATTCGGGATTGAGCATCATCGCCACCATCCTGCCCTTTCTTCTCAAGACCCTGGCGGCCTCCTCCAGGCTCCTCCTGAAGTCGCGCACGAACTGCAGCGAAACGACGAAGATGACTGCATCAAAGGATGCATCCTCGAACGGAAGCTCCTCCGCAGTCCCGCAGATCTTCCTGATGCCATCCGGCGCCATTCCAAGAGCCTCGATGGATATGTCAAAACCAGTCATCTTGAACGAGAGCTTGGACAGACTCTTCTCTATCGCCGCCGGACCGCATCCGATGCTGAGGACATCAACGGCGCCCTGCAGTCTCTCCCTGAGAAAACCCGTCTCCAGCTTGAATATTTCATTCCAGAAACCACTTTCGCAGGACTGAACATATCTTTCCCAGTCTTTCTTTCCATCATGCTTATTCATATCCATCGAGCCAATTGCAAAGGCATTGCCATTGTCGCATCACTTCCTTCCACAAGGTTCGTCCAGACCACAACACGTCACCCCATTCCTTCTGAAGGCGCAGTTCGGATAATCCGTCCGGGAACTTCCGCCTTTCACCGAGAATCCAATTCCTCCGCCAAGCCCGCGCCTCAAAGGCGCCCCGCATTTCGGGCATTTTTCCATAGGGACGTCCTTTATGGACTGCTTCGCCTCGAAGGCGTGCCCGCATTTTTCGCATTTATATTCATAGATTGGCATTTCTCCTCCTTGCACTTTTATTGGAGGTAATTGCAAAATTGCCTACGGAACGCCGGTCTTATGACCGGCTTAAGAGCCAGCCATGAGGCTGGCGTTCCCCTAAAAAGGCAATTTTGCAATTACCTCATTGATTCGGGCCAATTGCACAATTGGCTCACTTCGCCAGCATTTCGTCAGGAAGGATGAGGAGCCCGCCGTCGAGCACTTTCACATCCTTGAATCCGGCTTTTTTCAATATCAGCGCGGCCTCGTATCCCCTCAACGATATCTTGCAGAACGCGATAACAGGCTTTGACTTGTCGAGTTCTCCGACTCTCTTCCTGAGCTGCCCCAGCGGGATGTTCACGGCACCCTTCACCTTGACCTTCTCGATCTCGGACGGACCGCGCACATCAAGCAGTATCGGCGGATTGCCTGCCGACACGGAAGACATGAGTTTTTCAACGCTGATTCCTTCCATCAGGCCACCCATCTTGTTGCGAACAATGTTCGCGGCGACTATGATGTTGTCCATCGCCGGAGAATAAGGAGGAGCATAGCACAGGTCGAGGTTGGCAAGCTGCCCGACGGTCATCCCGGCGCTTATCGCCGTGGCGGCGACATCTATGCGCTTGTCCCCCTCGCCTTCGCCGACGGCCTGCGCCCCGAGCAATTTGCCAGTCTTCGCATCTGCGACAAGCTTGAGTATCATCATCTTCGCCTCCGGCATGAAATGAGCCTTGTCGTGCGATGGCATTATGCTCGTGACGATTTCAATCCCATGCTGGGCGCATTCCCTCTCTCCAAGGCCTGTCTTTGCGACAGTAAAATCGAAGACCCTGCACACAAGACTTCCAATCACGCCGGGAAATTCGTCCTTCACTCCGCATATGGAATTTGCAGCGACCCTGCCCTCTTTGTTGGCCGTGGATCCGAGCGGGATGAAACAGGGTTTTCCAGTCACAAGATGCTTTTTCTCGGCACAGTCGCCAACCGCGTAGATGTCCGGATCGGATGTCCTCATCTGCCCGTCAACCTTGATCGCGCGAGTCGTACCTATCTCGAGCCCGCATGCGACTGCAAGATCGGTCTTGGGCCTGACCCCCGTGGATACGATTACCATTTCTGCGGCCAGCTCCCCCTTGTCGGTCTTCACCGACCGGACTTTGCCGCTTCCCTCGATTGAAAGCACCTTCGCGCCAGCCAGCACCTTCACGCCCTTTGACATGAAGTGTTTCTCGACCAGCCTGGCCATCTCCGCGTCCATCATCGGAAGTATATGTGGAAGCATTTCGACAATGGCAACCCTGTTGCCGCATTTGACAAGGCTCTCCGCAACCTCCACACCTATGAGTCCGCCGCCGACTATCACTATGTCCATGGCCTTGTTCCTGGCCATCATCGCCTTTATGCCCTCGGCATCCTCGACACCCTTGAGCTTGAAGACATTCTCCAGGGCTATCCCCGGAATGGGCGGCATGACCGGATCCGCCCCTGTCGCCAGCACAAGCTTGTCGTAGGGAAGAAGGATCTCGGTTCCGTCCTGCGCAACCGCCGTCACCTTCCTGTTCTTGCGGTCTATGCTCCGTGCGGTGGTCCGGTTCAGAACCTTCACGTTCTTCACATTCTGGAAGAACACGGGATCCCTCACGACCCCGACCGGGGTGGCCATCAGCTCCTTCTGCTCCTTCACCGCACCAGAAATATAGTAGGGAAGCCCGCATCCGGCGTATGAAAGGAACTCGCCTTTCTCGACAATTGTCACCTCGGCGTCCGCGCACAATCTGATTATGCGCGATGCCGCCTTCGGTCCCGCCGCCACACCTCCGATTATCACCACCTTCATACTAAGCCTCTCCTTTTTTTATAGTTAGTAAAATTTTATCATACGGTAACAAGTTTGTCGGAATCGCGGACGATCTCGTATTGATCCTTTAGTGTCGAGAGCGGGCATATCTCGTTGCCCTGCGAATTTCGGATTTTGAGGCATGCTCCGCAGGCGAGGAACTTCCCACCCGCATCGAGAATCTTGCGACATATTCCGGGAACATCGAACTTCGCATCCGAAATTTTGTCAATCTCGACTCCTTTTCCAGAGAGAAATATTTTCACCGAATCTCCCTGTTCGAGGCTGTATAGCGCCAGTCTCATCGCGTTGAAGACCGTCTCCGGATCCGTCTGTGTCACCACTATACCAAGCTTCATCCCATCTCTCCTAGTTTAGTTGATATTTTATTCAGCATCCTTCTCATCTCCGCGCGCATTTCGGGCATTGCATCGAGGATGGTTCCACCCCTGGAATACGCGACCGCGACCCTTCTATCGTCCGGAATTTTCAGTGCGATCTCTATTTTCTGCTCGGCGCAGTATCTTTCCACGCGGTCGTCGCCAGAATCACAACGGTTGACGACTACGCAGTGCGGTTTGCGAATTTCGCGGACCGTCTCGACGGCGATTTTCAGATCGTGCAGTCCGAAAGGAGTCGGCTCTGTCACGAGTATCACGAAATCGGCCTCCGAAACAGCGGCCACCATCGGGCAGGAAGTCCCCGGCGGTGAATCAATTATCACGAGCCTCCCGCTCTCCGCTCTCTTCAGGACCTCCTTGATCAAGGGCGGCGACATGGGATTCCCGATCTCGAGAGTCCCGCTGGCGAACGACAAATCACCCCTCCTGCCGCTCCCAATCCTCCCTATCAATCTGTTCTTTTCACTTATAGCTCCCTTCGGACAGACCTTCATGCATCCGCCGCAACTGTGGCAGAGCTCGGGAAAAACCAAGGTACTGCTTCCAAGCGAGGCTATCGCGTTGAACTGGCAGAACTGGGCGCATCGCCCGCAGTTGTCGCATTTGCCCTTGTCTATCTCGGGAATTGGAACGAACACATCCCTCGACTCATCCTCCTCTATTCCGACGAACAAATGGCAGTTCGGCTCCTCGACATCGCAATCGAGAAGAATCACGGGAACCTCGGCACTCAGCGACAATGCCACTGACAACGTCGTCTTGCCAGTCCCTCCCTTTCCGCTTGCTACAGCTATCTTCAACGCCGTCTCCCCCTTCTATACGCATCCCTCTGGTCTAGTCCTTCCTGCCAGCCGTTTTTCGTGCCTTCGATGCGGTCGAAAAGCTCGGTGTATGGCTTGATGTCTATCAGCGGCGTCCCGTCGAGAATGTCGGCTCCGGAAAACCTCAGGGCATTTCCCTCCCTGCCGATGAGCTTCACTATGCTGAATCCGATGTGGTTCGGGCGGCATGGTGCCCGGGTGGAGAATATCCCCCTCTCGGCATCCTGCAGGAAAGGCTTCACGAGCAGTTTCTCCGACTCCTCCCTGTGGAAGACATACAGAAGGTAGATGTGGGAGAAATCCTTCACATCCCTGAGACCTTCGGCGTATTCAGGAAAAATCTCCGCCCTTCCTTCGAAGTCGCCCGCGAAGCAAGGCTGTATCGGGGTCTTGCCCTTGTCAACATGCGGTGTCCTTATCACGCCCAGTGGTTTGACGGAAAACCCGTCCATGGATCTCTCCTTTTGTTCTATACGCAAGATACTGGATACAGGATACCGAGAAGTAAATTTTGCCACGCAAAATTTACTACCAGTGCCCCTCTACATCCGCCGAATCGGCCTCTTTGAGACCTCCACTCTTGAAGGCCTGGACAGCCTCCTTCACCGTGCGAAATTCGCAGTTGTAAACCTTGACGCCCGCAGCGCTCAGCGCCCTGAAGGCCTTCGGGCCACAGTGGCCCGAGACAACCGCCGCAACGCCGGCTTTGACCACATTCTGGGCCGACTGTATCCCCGCGCCCTGTGCCGCGTTCAGATTCTGCGAATTGTCAACCACCTCGAACGAATCCGCCGCATCGTCATATATTATGAATTTGCGGCATCTCCCGAATCTCGAGTCGAAGGGGGATTCGAGAGAATCCCCCGACGAACTGAAAGCTATCTTCATTTCGACTCCTTTTCAAGCTCCTTGATCCGTTTTTTTACTTCGTCGAGCTCCTCCTCGATCCCCTTGGCGTAGTTTTCGAGATAGGCCTTCTCGTCCTTCGCGCTCGGAGCCTGCTGCGGATAGGGCGCCGCTTGCTGATATCCCCAGCCACCCCTCATCCATCCGGGCATCCCCGTGGCGTAGAACATGTTCCTCCTGCCACGGCCCCCGCCTCTTCCGAAAAAACCCCTGCCGCGGCCGAATCCGCCGCCGCCAAAGCCAACCCCTGGATTCATGAACCCAGGCATTCCGAAGCCGGCGCAGTAGCCCGCGCCTCTTCCCGTTTTTGCTCCCATTCCCATGGGGCCCGTTCCATCTCCTCTTGGCATCTTGCACCTCCCTTCTTCAGTTAACTTTCACCGTTTCCAAAAACCGCTCAACCCTTCCGCTTCATCACTGTTCCACATACTAAATACTAAAGGCTGTCTTTATTTCGACTCCTTTTCAAGCTCCTTGATCCGTTTTTTTACTTCGTCGAGCTCCTCCTCGATCCCCTTGGCGTAGTTTTCGAGATAGGCCTTCTCGTCCTTCGCGCTCGGAGCCTGCTGCGGATAGGGCGCCGCTTGCTGATATCCCCAGCCACCCCTCATCCATCCGGGCATCCCCGTGGCGTAGAACATGTTCCTCCTGCCACGGCCCCCGCCTCTTCCGAAAAAACCCCTGCCGCGGCCGAATCCGCCGCCGCCAAAGCCAACCCCTGGATTCATGAACCCAGGCATTCCGAAGCCGGCGCAGTAGCCCGCGCCTCTTCCCGTTTTTGCTCCCATTCCCATGGGGCCCGTTCCATCTCCTCTTGGCATCTTGCACCTCCATTTTTTAAGTTTGCCTACAATTTTCCTAAATTACTCATAAATTATCAATAATATGGTCTTTCAAGTTGCAACGACTTCCTCATTTTGCATACAATGCATTGAAAATCATAAATAATGCTGCTGCTAAAGTTGTGTATGCAAATATCTGTTTCAGGTTTTCTGGCTTGGTTTTCACGGCAAATTTCCCACCAATGAGTCCACCAACGACAGCTATCACGGCAAATGGAATCGCTTCCCTGGAATCAAAATGTCCCTGGGCGGCATGGCCAACAAACCCCATAATAGCTGTTGTAGCCACCATCGCCGAGGATGTGCCCACGGCAATACGCATGGGGACTCCGCAGAGCAAGACCATCAGCGGAACCTTGAATGAACCGCATGATATTCCAACCGCCCCTGCGGCCAAACCCGCAAAAGCCGTGATGGGAATTGAGTACCACAGGTTTACCACATAGTGTTGACCCTGGAAATCCCGATGCCAATAGCCGAATTTCTTCTCCGTATGAATGGGGCGTTCATAGATTTTTATCAGCATAAGGAAACCGGCTGTTAAAAGAAGTCCCGCCAGGATCAACTTCAAAGAAACGTTGCTGGCATAGCCTGAAAAATATCCTCCGACAAAAGCCATGATATCCGTTGGCGGATCAATGACAAGAGCAAGTTTCCAATCAACTGCCTTGTTTTTATGAAATATCAGCATCCCGGCAAAGGCGGTCAACATTAGAATAAACTGCGCGGAAGTCGCCGCCTGATGCATAGCCTGGCCGGCGGCAACCAGCACCAGAACATAAAAATTGCCCCCCCCCCGGCCTGTCATCGTCATGACGACCGCAATTACCAATATTATTATTCCTACTACGGCTAAATTCATTTGCCGCATCCTTTTTGAGAAAGCTGTTTCAACAGCTTGCCAGGCTTAAGTTCTTCAACAAGTTCGGCGTAACCACCTTCAATTATTCTTACCTTTTCAAAGCCACAAGCCCTTAAATACAAATACACCATCGTTGAACGAACACCTGACGAGCAAAAAACACCGACAAGTTTATCTTTAGCTATCTCTGATAACCGTTCAGGCAGCTCGTCAACGGGAATATGAAGAACCGATGTGTGATGCGCCAGGCCAAAAGCGACTGTTTCGAATTCCTCCTTTGACCTTACATCCAAAAATATTGAGTTTTTCTCGGCAAGGAACATTGAAGGGGAAATTTTATGTTTTCCGCTTCCAAAAAACTCGAATGTCATTGTCTTCAGCAATTCTTCCACCTTGCTCATACCAATCTCCTTATGTACAGGAGGAAGCGAAGTCAAGAAAAAAATCGAATTTCAAATTTCGAATTTCGTCTTAATCTTCCCTTCTCCAAGTTCTCCGTTCCCGACGAACGCTCACCCCTTCCGCGTCATCGCCGTTCCACATGAAGGGCATTTGATCGCACTGCAAGGCTCCCCACGCTGGTGAGAAGCGGTTCTGCCACATTTTGGGCACACGCATTCCCCCCCCGGCCCGGCCGAGAACGGACCTCCCATGCGTCCACCTCCGCCAGCACCGGCTCCAAATCCTCCACGTCCGCCAGCACCTCTTCCTCCACCGGCTCCCGCCGGACCCGTTCCATCTCCTCTAGGCATATTGCACCTCCATTTTTAAATGAACATATGTCCATAATCCAAAATTGCAAGCCCGGAAACAAAAAAAATGATTTTTTTTCGGCCGGGCTGCGGAAGCCATGGAATCTCCCGCATCGGGGGGAGACTTTCAGAACCTGAACAACGATCCCGAAACGCATGGCCGGTATGCGCTGCGATTTTCGCAGAACAGCGACGCCTTTGCGATTTCTCCTGTGCAATGGCATGGCGCCAGCACTTCCATTCCATTCGATTTGAAGTGATCCGCAGTGAATGCAATTCTCCTTTCATCCGCGTTAACAAGATGCGTTCCACCGACGAAGGCGCGAATCATGTCATCAGGGAACAGCCTCCGCGCCTGCTCCATGGTGTTGACCGGCCCCGAGTGGCAGCATCCGGCGAGGACGAGAAGACCTTTTTCTGTCCGGATGAAAAGCGAGAGGTCGTCCATGATGATATCCGGTCTCTTTCCCTCCGGATCCAGGAAGAACTTGCTCTCCGGAGTCTCCTCCTGGCGGATTCTCCGCACCTCTCCGCTCGTCCAAACCCCGTCGGCGACCTCCTGCGAATTTCGCAAAAAGACCTTCTCTCCCGGGAACTCCATCAGGAGTCTTCTGTTCTCCTCCGAGATGCCGATGTAGGCGAGCCCGCCCGGGCGACGGCTGTATTTGGGCTCGAGAGCGGCAGGATGGAAGAAGATTTTCGCGTCGTCCTTCAGGAACGGAAGCGCATCCTTGATCCCGCCCGTGTGGTCGTAATGCCCGTGGCTGAGCACAAGCGCGTCAATTGATTTCCGAGGGATGCGCAGTTTCGATGCGTTGTGGGCGAAGACATTTCCCGCCCCCGTGTCGAAGAGGATACTGTTTTTGCCAGTCTCGATGAGAAATGACAGGCCATGCTCTCCGAGCAGCCCCCCCGATGCCGTGTTCTCGACTATGCATGTGATGGATGTTTCCATACGCCACTTGGCTTTGTCAGATGACCAGGTTATATTTATCAGAAAATCACAAAAAAGGATTTAGCGCAATGGATACCATGTTAATTTCGGATTTTGTTTTTCAACGCGTGAGTTACATCCCGAAATGACTTTTTCAAGCACTTCGGCCAGTTGTCTTCACTATTTTTTTTCTTTGGAGCACCTCCTTCTATGTTTTTTGGACAAAAAATCCGATTTTTATCCCGTTGAGCGTCCTCCCGATCTTCAAACTCTTCATGAGCGCACCGGCAACCGCAAGCCCGCCGTTCGATGTGAAAATCTCATCCGTCCTCTCCAGTGTCAGCCTCATTTTTCACCTATTGGGTTAATTGTTGCATCTTGAAAAGAATTCATGCAACTAATTATACCACAAATGTTAAAAAAAGTCAAGACCCCCCTTTTATCTTTTTTCTATCACTTTTCCAGGTTCAAGAAAAATCAGCTATATTTATTCAAAAACTCTGCGGCTCTGTGGTCATTCTTTTTGGTTGCGGCCACAGGCCGCCTTGGAAGGAGGAGGAGAGCAAAATGACATCGGGAAATTGCTTAACTTAGCGCCATTCGACTTAGAGCCCGGCACGCCGTAGTCGCGCTCGCCTTTCTCCTCGCGCAACCCGTTGCTGGCTTCAGCGAAATGAAGCGCCTGGCCTCGTGCAACGTTGAATATTTCGGGGCTCGATACCTTCACTTGCGTTGTGGCTGATGAAACACCTCTTCGGAGGCTTCGCACAGTCAGTTGCCCTCCCATGCGCTCCGATTTGTTCGGACTGGCGGCTAACCTTTGTCCGTGCCGGATTGTACGGCTGGTTTATATTAGCTGCGCTTGGCGCACTCAAATTTCATCTTATGTTTTTATCTTCTCCGCGGCGCTCCAGAGGCCTGCGGACGGGGTGGAGATGAAATAGACCTCCTCGCCGTCCGGCATGAGGTTGAGCCCGTTCTTCATCTTTGCCGGATTGTATAGTTCCATCGCCTTGCCGATGTCCATGTAGTCGAAGCCGATGGAGCGGATGTCCTTTTCCGAGAGATGACCCGGGGCGTATGTGATGGTGAACCTGCCCTCGGAGGAACCGTGTATCAGATGCGCGGTCCCGTGCGTGAGATCCTGGAGGACAGGGTCTGTCTTGAAGACCTTCATCACCTTTTCGGTGCCGCAGTAGCCGTATTTCCTGATGAGCCTGTCCACATCCTCCTGTTCGCCAAAACGTTTGAGTCCGGGGGCGATTATGAGGAGCTGTCCACCGTCGGCCATAGCCATTCTCGTGCGATAGATGGCCTTGTTGGCGACCCAGGTGCTGTGGAACTCGTCTCCCTGCATGATGGCGACAACCTTTTTCAACGGCGGCACAATGTTTATGTTCTGCTTCTGTGATGCCTTTGCGCCGGCGAGGTAGGTGTCGAGATCGTCGCCCCCGTAGAATCCCGTATGGCAGAGCTGCCCTTTGTTGTCGTATGCCATTACGACCTGCAGGTAGAGGTCCGGCAGTTTTGAGAGATATTCCTTTTCCGCCTTGTTGTAGCAGTCTCTGAGGGGTGTGATGAGGCGTCCGAGGTTGTTCTCGATTCCGCAGCATGCGGCCATCATGTGCGAGGCGCAGATCATGTCCTTGCCGCCGAGCCCGATGAAGTAGTTCTTGTTGTGGTTTGCGAATCCGAGGACCTCGTGGGGGACTATGTGCCCGACATTGATTATCAGGTCCCATTTATCCTCCATGAGCATTCTGTTGACGGACACCGGGATGGCCCAGTCCGCCTTGCCCTTGGAGACTTTTTTTACGTAGGAGGCCGGGATCTCGCCTAGTTTAACAACGCCACTTCTCCAGTCGTGGACGTGTATCTTGTTCTCCGGGACATCTCCGAACATCCACTTGTTCTGCTCCGGGGTGTGGGGGACGTGCTGGCCGAGCGTGGGTATCAGATGCACATCGGCGGATTTCGCGAAGTGGTGATAGAGATGATTTGTTATCCAGCCTGCGCCGCTGTGCGCACGGGTGATGTCCGGAGGCAGGAGCAGCACCTTCCTGGGATTGCCGCAGATCCTCTTTTCCGCCTCTTCAGCGAGCTTTTCGGCGAGAGCCAGCATCCTCTCGCGGCCTATGCTCTTGCCTTCTTCAATTATCCAGGGCATGATATATCCTTCTTTTTATGTTTTAATCGCACTCTAGAATAGACCGTAAATCTTGAAAATCAAGCGTCATGGAAGTTGGGATGCAAGAGCTCAGCAAACCCCGTCATGATTGAGACATCGCGGAGCTTGTCCGCCTCTCTCCACGGGAGAGCCGGCGGGCTTGTCCGCCCCTGCGGCGGGGACACGCCTGAATGGTGCTAAGTTAAGGCACTTTTGTCGGAGTTCACAGCTTCAGTGCGGGCTGTTTGTGCCCCTTAACTTAGCGTCATTCGGGTCACGTCTTTACTGAACTCGGACGGCTGTCATTCAGGTTTCTTGACGGGAAATTCAAGTTTAAAAACCGTTCCGGCCCCCGGTGTCGAAACAAACGAGACCTTGGCGCCCAGATATTTTTCCGCTATAAGTTTGACGCTATAGGTTCCTATCCCCCTGTTGCTCCCCTTGGTTGAAAATGATCGCTGGAATATTTGCAGCTGTATTTTTTCTGGTATCACAGAACTGTTGTGGCAGGAAAACCAAAAAGTCGAACTGTCCCTTCCGCAATTCATAGTTACGGTTTCACCCCCTGCGGATGCCTCAAGCGCATTCTTCGCAAGGTTGCCAATGGCTCTGAACAAAAGAGTCGCATCGCTGACAAAGGAAAAGTCACATGCATCTTCGTTTATGATGATTTTCTTATCATTCGCAACTTCATGTGCGCTGAAGGCCGAAACCACCTTTCGCAGGATTGACAGAGAACTGATTTGCGAGATATTCAGCTGAAGATCGTTGTTTTCCGCGTCCAGCAGTTGCTTCTGACTCCGAATCTCCTCCATCAGTTCGTCGGCCGATACATTTAATAGTTCAATCATCTCTTTGGTTGAAAGAATCTCTGCTTTCAGCAACTTTGCAATGTTGCTGATGTTCCCGGCTACATTCATGACATCGTGGAAGAATATTCTCTCAAGCACACGCCGTCTCTTCTCGTCGCCAATATCAGAGAGTATTACCAGACAGTATTTTTCTTTGTCAACGATGAAAGGTTTTGCCCAGATTTTTAGATCGAGAGATGAAAATCCGCTTGCCAACTTCCTGCTTATCCGACATTCACTGACGGATGCCTTCCCATCCATTGCCTCAAGTATGGCAAGCATCGCCCCGCAGGATTTGCATGCCTCGGTAGTCCCGCATCCCGATTCAGCATTCAATCCGTGCTGGCAAAAAAGCAGTTCACCTGGTCTAAGCCCCTTGAAAATTCCACCATTTTCACTCTTTGCTAATTTCTCAATCGCGGCGTTGCCAAAAATTATCTGTCTGTTCCGGTTAAGTATGAGAATAAGGTTCGGCATCAAATCCAGCGTTGAATACATTTCTTTGAGCGCCTCAATCCGTCGGCTTTGAATAAATATTTCTTCATCGCGCGACCTCGCAGAACTTGCAAATTCACTGGCGCCTTCTTTAAAAGTCGAATTGAGTATTTGTAGAGCAGACATACAATGTTTCCAGTCCTAGATCATGTTTGTATTCCCCGTTGTCTCCGCCCTCCAGTTACGCAGAGCGTCACACTGTCTGATCATGGGCTGCTCGTTGTTCCTGGCTTCAGCAGCGGACACTTTTCCCCGATAATCAGATTATTATCCGGGACATCACATCAGCAGCCCGCCGTCAATGTTCACCACCTGCCCGGTGACATAGTCGGAGTCCGCGGAGCACAGGAAATATACCACGGATGCGACATCCTCCGGATTCCCCGGCCTCTGCATAGGGGTCACCTTCATGAACGCTTCCGTCGCCTGCCCGGAAAGATTCTTCGTCATCTCCGTGAGTATGTATCCGGGGGCCACTGCATTCACATTGATGTTCCTGGATGCAAGCTCCTTCGCGGCCGTCTTCGTAAGGCCTATAACACCAGCCTTCGACGCCGAGTAGTTCGCCTGCCCCGGATTGCCCATCCTCCCGACTACAGAGGCTATGTTCACTATCTTCCCGCTCCGGGCCTTCATCATCGGACGGCATGCCGCCTTGATGAAGTTGAACGTCCCCTTCAGATTTACGGACAGCACCTTGTCCCAGTCGTCGCCGCTCATGCGCATTATCAGCGTGTCACGCGTGATCCCGGCGTTGTTGACCAGAATATCGAGCGAGCCGAGCTTCTCGACCGTCTCCTTCACCGCCTTCTCCGCCTCCTCGAACTTGGTCACATCGGCGGCCACGGCAATCGCGTCAACACCAAGCCCCTTCATCTCCTGGGCCGTGCCCTCGGCGGCATCCTGCAGAACATCCACCACTGCGATTTTCGCACCCTCCTTCGCAAGCCGCGTGCATATCGCCTTGCCTATCCCTCTCGCCCCGCCTGTGACCAGCGCAACCTTCCCCTCAAGCCTCTTCGCATCCGACATTTCATTCTCTCCTATATTAGTTGACTGAAAAACTCTTGAAATCCTCCAGGTTCTTCGCCGTGTTCACATTGAAAGTCTTTATACCGGGATTTATCCTCTTCACCAGCCCCGTCAGCACATTGCCAGGGCCAAATTCAACGATAGCATCGGCTCCCGCGGAGCAAAGCGAGCGGACGCAGCCCTCCCAGAGCACACTGCCGGACACCTGCTTAGCCAGGTTAGCCCTGATATCCTCCACCGATGAGACCATCCCGCCGACTACATTCTGGGCGACAGGAATTTTCGGCGCCCCGAACTTCGTCCCGGCCAGCACTTCCGCGAATTTCGCAGCCGCACCAGCCATCAGCCGGGAGTGATATGCCCCGGCCACTTTTAGAGGAATTATCTTCCGGACCCCGAGTGCCTTGAGCTTCTCTATCGCCGCGGCGACCTTCGTCTGCTCGCCGCTTATCACTATCTGCCCCGGACAGTTGAGGTTCGCCATGTCAACATCGGACTCGGAACATGCCTTCGATACAAGCCCGGCATCCGCACCGAGCACGCTCGCCATAGCGCCCTTCGTCTCGGAACAGGCCTGGTCCATCAGCTCGCCCCTGCGGGCGACAAGCCTCAGACCGTCCTCGAATGAAAATACTCCCGCACAGCAAAGCGCCGCCAGCTCGCCCAGGCTCAGACCTGCGACGGCAACAGGCTTCACATCAGGATAAGCCGCCTTGAACGCCTCGAGACACGCGCAGCTCACCGTGAATATCGAAGGCTGGCAGAACTTGCTCTGGGTAAGCTTGTCCTCGGGACCGTCAAAGCAAAGCCCGCCCACCGGCCAGCCAAGAACCTCGTCCGCCTTCTTGAATATAGCACTCGCAGATTCATTCGCCCCGGCAATGTCCTTCCCCATGCCCACAGCCTGCGCTCCCTGCCCCGAAAAAACAAATGCAAACTTCATCCACATCTCCTCCGCTTATTCCTGCTCCGGGAAAGCCAATAAAATACACCGTTCCCACGCATAAACAAGAGAGAATATTCCCATTCAGGGGCTTTTATCGTGGCCTGTGAAAAAATAGGGAAAGGCAGAGAACGCGCGCCGGAATCAACATTCCATCATCCCAGATGCCTGTGGAAGCCATGGATAAAATCGGCCACGGGCATTTCCTTTCTGCCGTCGGGATGGATAATTTTCAATGCGAGCGAGCCTCTGCCGCATGCAACCGTGAAAGCCTGTTTCGAGAGATGGAATCCGCCCGGGGGCAGGTCGAGAGGTCCGGCGATGGACGCGCTGACGATTTTCAACCTGTATTTCCGCCCTAATATCTCGAATTCCGAAAAAGCCCCGGGCCAGGGATGATAGGCGCGGATCTTCCGCTCTATGACTTCCGCATCCTCGCTCCAGTCAATAGCACCCTGGCTCTTTTCTATCTTCTTCGCGTAAGTCGAGGCGGAATCGTCCTGGGGAACAGCCTTCAACTCCCCTGAAAATATCCTCAGAACCGTGTCCACCGCATGCTCTCCCGCGAGATCCGCAAGCTTGTCCTCGAGACTATGCGCAGTGTCGTCGCTTGATATCCCGGTTGCGAATTTCGCAAAGACAGGCCCCGTGTCGAGTCCCTTCTCCATGCGCATGAATGATATCCCCGCCTCCTTGTCGCCCGCGAGAATCGCGGCCTGCACCGGCGCGGCGCCGCGATGCTTCGGAAGAAGCGAGCCATGGACATTCAGCGGCTCAACCTTTGGCAGCGACAGAATCTCGCTCTTTAAAATCTCCCCATAGGAGGCGAGAAATATGAAGTCAGGATTCAGGGCTCCGGCCTCGGAGATGAAATCCGGGGCGTTCGCGCATTTTACCTTCTTGAGCGCCATGCCGTGCAGCTTGGCAAATTCCCCGACAGGCGTGGGCGTGGGATGCAGCTTCCTCCCGGCGGGCTTGTCCTCCTGGGTCACCGCCCCGAGAAAATCTATCTCCTCCGAACCTGCGATTTTCGCAAGCGACGGAAGCCCGAGCCTCCCCGAACCGATAAAAAGAACCTTTGGTCTGGTCTTCATCTTCTGTTTTTCTCCAAAAAACGCCTTGGACTGACGATTTCGACGCCCTCGAATCTGGTCAGAGACAGAAGATCATTGTCTCCGGTGATGATGAAATCCGCCTTGGCCGCCTTGGCCAGCCCCAATACCACATGGTCATCAGGATCCCTGCAGACGTTTCCATCCATCTTCAGGGGAATCATCATCTTCGATCTCTCCTTAAGCGTCCTTACATATGCCTCCGCTGCCGAATGCGGAATTTTTATCTTTGAGATACCTGATTTCGTGATGGTCTTTTTGGCCATCATCCTTTTTTGTTTTTCAACGCGTAAAATAGACCCAGAAATGTATTTTGAAAGCACTTCGGCCAATTGTCTTCACTATTTTTTTCTTTGGATCACCTCCTTCTATGTTTTTTGGACAAAAAATCCGATTTTTATCCCGTTGAGCGTCCTCCCGATCTTCAAACTCTTCATGAGCGCACCGGCAACCGCAAGCCCGCCGTTCGATGTGAAAATCTCATCCGTCCTCTCCAGTGTCAGCCTCATTTTTCACCTATTGGGTTAATTGTTGCATCTTGAAAAGAATTCATTCAACTAATTATACCACAAATGTTTACAAAAGTCAAGACCCCCCTTTTATCTTTTTTCTATCACTTTTTCAGGATATACTGCGGCGGATACGGCTACTACTGCGGGAAAATGGCGGAGGAGACCCCCTCCATGAATCCGGACGAGGGCAAAACGAAGCCGAAAGAATCCTCCAGGAAACTCCAAAGGAGGGAACGCGCTGAAATTGTGGAGGATCGCGCCCGCCGCAGAAGGCAGCTGGCGGAAAAACTCGTCAGGATGGAAAAGACAATCGACTCCCTCGAAAAAGAGGAGAAAGAACTGGTCGAAAAAATGTCCCGCCATGAAAGCGGCACCGATTACGCATCGGTCAACAGGCGTATGCAGGAGATAGACTCCGAAATCCCGGCCGCGATGAAGGAATGGGAGGCGACATCGAAGATGATGGAGGAGCTTCCGCGGGCTTCCGCCGGGCAAATCTATGCGCCCCTGCCATAGTATGCCGCAACGCTGATCGCCGAATACTCGCCTATCTTGTTGCCGAGCTCGCTTGGTCTTATCTCCACATCCTTGATCATCTGCGGCCAGGCGAACCGTGGAAGCAGTTTCTTCACCGGGTCGAGAAGCAGATTCCCGGCCGCCAGCGCGATAGTCCCCAGCACTATCATCTCCGGGTTGAGTATGTTCATGAAGCCTCCCAGCGCCTGGGCGTTGCGCAGGCAGATATCATCCCACAGGCTCAAGGCGTAGCCGTTCTTCATTCTGACTCCCTCTATGAGAATCGGATACCCGATTTTGCTCCTGTCTCCTCCGGCAAGCTTCATCATGGGATGGTCCGGCTGCTGGCCGAGATCGGACATTATCCGCTGCGCGACGGACTTGCCCCCGCAGAAGGCCTCGTAGCAGCCCCTGAGCCCGCAGCCGCACGCAGGGCCATCGGGGTCGAGGACTATGTGCCCCATCTCCCCGGCGAGAAGGTCTCTTCCGCGGACCAGCTTGCCCTCCGCGATTATTCCGCCGCCTATTCCAGTGCTCATCGTGAGATAGACCATGTTCTTCCGGCCACGTCCGGCGCCGAAAAGCCATTCCGCGAGAGCACCCGCGTTCGCATCGTTGTCCAGATGCACCTTCGGCCTGAACTTGCCGGATATAAAGTCAACTATCGGGATATTGTCCCATTTCTTCATGTTCGGGGATGCATACATGACTCCGGCCTCGATGTCAAGAGGCCCTGGTGCGCCAATGCCTATGGCGGATATGTCCTTGTCGGTGATTCCCTGCGACGACATCAGACCTTTCGCGGCCGAGACCATTTGGTCCATTACGTCGCCGGGTTCGCGTTCGGCATTGACTATTCTCTCCGACGCAACGATTTTCCCGTCGCCGCTACCTATGCAGACGGCTATCTTAGTCCCGCCAATGTCGAATCCCAGATACGCCTTGTTCCCGGACATTTTCCCTGCTCCTTGTGTGTAGTTCACCCATCCTTGATTGATGTGCCGGAAAAGATAGTCCGGCGAACGCTTTTTGCAAGAACCCCTGCGGGGGCCGGCAGGGGGGCGGAGCGTTGCCGGCACGGGCTTGACTTTGAGCCAAGGGAAATTTTGCAATTGGTTCTGTGTTCAGCTCTTGGGCTTCAGCCCCAGCATGGTCTTCCTGAGGACGGATATTTCGGCGATTATGTTCCGCTGCGCTGAGTCGTCCTTCTCGGAGAGCATCTTCTCGTTCAAGGATGAAATTTTCTTCGAGATGTGGTAGTTCCTTATCGTTCTAACGCAGTCTTCGTAGGCCTTCGCCGCAGTTGTTTCGTCGTATTGGGCCCCGACTGCGACGATTCTGCAGAGGACCGGGTCGCTTTCCTCCGCGATTTTCGCGGAAAGCGCGGATGGAATGCCCTCCCATTCGCCGTTGAGGGTCATGGAGACCGCCATCTCGATGGCCTTTCCGACGCTTGTGGAGCTTATCATCTCGGCGGGGAGATCCTCGGCCATCCTCCTGCAGAATGTCCCGTGCATCAGACAAAGTTCGAGCAGTATCTCCTCGGCCTTTCTCAGTCTCGACTCGGGCGAGCTGGCCAAAGTTTCGGCTCCGCTCCGCCCCGCTTGCCCCTGCACTTCGGCGCGGGCGGAGCCCTTGTCCCTCTTCTTCCTGAGCTCCTGGAATATCGTCGCCTCCGGGACAGCAGTCCTCTCGGCGAGAATCCCCGAAAACGAAGCCCTCAGGACGGGGCTTGCGATTTTCGCGATGTATTCCGCGACATCGGCCGCGGCGGAATTCCTCTCCCACGGGGAGAAGGTCCTTCCCGGAGGGAATTTCACGCCCATCAGATAATCGAAGAAAGGAACTGCACCCTCCACGATCCGCCGCAATGTCTCCGCCCCGTCCCGCCGCAGTATCGAGTCCGGATCGTCGTCCTCGGGAAGCACCACCACCGAAGGCTCCATGTCCAGCGACAGGAGTATCTCTATCGCCCTCAGCGCGGCCTTGCGTCCGGCCTCGTCGCCGTCGAAGCACACAAATGCCCTGTTCGCGTATCTTCTCAGTATTCCGGCCTGTTCGGATGTGAAGGCGGTCCCCTGCGGGGCCACGGCATTGTTTATCCCGCCGCAGTGCATGGCGATCACGTCGAGCTGCCCCTCGCATATCACGCTGAATCCCTTGTTCCTGATACCCTCCCTTGCCTTGTCCATGGCATAGAGTATCCTGCCCTTCCTGAATATCGGGGTCTCGGGGCTGTTCACGTATTTCGCTCCCGCGGCATCCGCCTCGTCAACGCTTCTTCCGCTGAAGCCCACCGTCCGGCCAAGTTCGTCGCGTATCGGAAAGATCAGCCTGTTCCGGAAACGGTCGTATATCTTCCCCGAATCCGGGTTCCTCAGTATGATCCCGGACTCCAGCATCTCATCCTGCGTATATTCCTTCAGGGAGAGCAGCTTCAGGCATTCATCCCAGGAGTCCGGCGACGCCCCCAGGCTGAAGGCCTTGATGGCATCCATCCCTATCGCCCTCTTCTCGGCGTATTTGCAGACATCCCTGACCTTGCCGGAGAGGAGATTCCCGTGGAAGAAATCCGTAAGCTCCTCGTGCATCTTGTAGAGCCTGTCCTTGCGGTTCTTCCCCGCGCCGGGCTGCCCCCCCGGTCCGCGCTCCGGAATGCTGACCCCGGCGCGGTTCGCCAATATCCTGAGCGCAGTCAGGTAGTCGGCATTCTCCTTCTCCATGACGAACTTCACCA
Organism: Lentisphaera sp.; assembly: GCA_020721745.1. Lineage (GTDB taxonomy): Bacteria > Verrucomicrobiota > Lentisphaeria > Victivallales > GWF2-50-93 > DYMC01. The sequence goes on from DYMC01000009.1 coordinate 23,387, forward strand.
CGTCGCCGCCCTTGCCGCAGCCGAAGCAGTAGAACATCTGCCGCGCCGGGTTCACGTTGAACGACGGGGTCTTCTCGTTGTGGAAGGGGCAGAGCGCCTTGAACGAGCTCCCGGCGCGTTTCAACGGGATGTAGCTCTGGATGACATCAATGATGTCGCTCTTCGCCTTGATCTCGTCAATGACCTCGTCTGGAATGAATCTCGCCATCGCCCCACGCCTGGTTGAAGTAAGGTATTACAAAATTACCTCGAAGTAAACCGAAGGGTTCTTTCTAAAAACTAGTGGGTAGACTTGGAAAATCAAGAAGCCCCCGTATTT
>DYMC01000201.1 GCA_020721745.1 Lentisphaera sp.
CTAACGTCCTCCATGTCCTTGTAGCGCAGATTCTTCTCCTTGTCCAGCATCCTGAGCAGGACCGCCTCCAGATTGCGGCTGATCTGCTTTCGAAGACGGCGCGGCGATCGTGGCTCCTCGCTGCAGATGATCTTGAAAATATCGCTTATCTCACCCCGGTCGCGGACAGGGTAAGGCATCTCCCCGGCGAGAATCTCGTAGAGCATCACCCCGAACGAGTAGATGTCGGACTGCCTCGTCACCGCCCGGTCGCCAAATCCGCACTGCTCAGGCGACATGTAGTGCGGCGTCCCCATGATAGTCCCGGTGATCGTGAGTTTCGGGGCATTTTCATTCTTCGCTATCCCGAAGTCGCCAAGCTTCGCCCTGCCGAATTCATCTATCAGCACGTTCGCAGGCTTTATGTCCCTGTGCAGTATCCCGTTCCCGTGCGCATACGACAGCGCGCCGGCGATGTCAATCGCGTAATCCAGCACCTCCTCTATGGACAAATTCTTCCGGCCATCCGCGTATTTCAGCTCCGCGAAAGTCTTCCCGCCCCTTACCAGCTCCATCGCGATGTAGTAGGTCCTTTCCTCGCAGCCCGCCTCGTATACGGTGATGATATTGGGGTGCCCGCGCAACTTCTTGGATGTCTCCGCCTCGAGCTGGAAACGACGCAGCTCCTCCGGAGGGGTTCCAGGATCCGCGCGTATGACCTTGATGGCGACGGGATTGCCACCTTCGTCCGCGGCCTCGTAGACCATTCCCGATCCGCCGAAGCCGATAACGCGGCCAAGCCTGTAGCGGCCTATTTTGTCCGCAGGCAGGCCGGATTGAGAGTCCGCCGCCGCCATCCGAAGAGTTTCAGAAAAATCCTTCGACATGAAACACCCCCAGCACAGATTCCGCATTGAGCGCAAGAGTCAAATGGAATGTAAGAGTTCAGTAAACCCCGTCATTTTACTGAACTCTTACGTGTACAAAATGCAAAAACGGATTGTAACGGCTCGAATACATTGCGTTTGATACGATAAAACATTGTTTTTGCATTTTGTTCAAGTAAATATTCACTGAAGACGTGAGCTTCGCAACGTCTCAAGAATGACGGGGTTCAGTGAATATTTACAGTGGAATGACGGGGGGCACGCTGGACTCCTGCCAACGCTGAACCTGCAAACGTGTCAACGATACCAGCATCCTGTATCTCGCATCCCGTATCAAGTATCAAGTATCCAGTATCCAGTATCCCGCATCCCGTCCCTCAGAGATCAATCTCCATCACTATCGGGCAATGATCCGAGCCCTCCACCCCCGACATTATCTCGGAAGCCTCCACCTTTGGCATGAGGCCGGGAGTGACATAGAAGTAATCAAGTCTCCATCCGACATTTCTCGCCCTCGCGGCGGTCCTCATGCTCCACCACGTGTATGCGCCGGCCTTGCCCGGATGGAGCTTCCGGAACGTGTCAAGGTAGCCGTGCGCCCCGAACTTGTCCATCCAGTCGCGCTCGATACGGAGAAATCCCGAAACGTTCTCGTTGTCCTTCGGCCTGGCCAGGTCTATCTCGTCGTGTGCCGTGTTCAGATCCCCGCAGATCACCAGCTCGCGCCCCTCCCTCCTGCGATTTTCGCAGTATTCAAGGGTAGCATCGTAGAACGCGAGCTTGTAGCGCAGACGCTCCTCGTCCTTCTGGCCGTTGGGAAAATATATGTTGAGCAGGTCGAATTTCTCGAACTCTGTGATCAGTATGCGCCCCTCCCTGTCGAACTCCTCGCCCAGACCGAAGCCCCTTGCGATTTTCGCAGGCTTGATGCGAGTGTAGGTCGCCACACCGCTGTATCCCTTGCGGGCTCCGCACGACCAGTGGCTCTCCATCCCCGCGATCTCGCGCGATTCCGGGGGGATGGTCCCCTCGTCTATCTTGGTCTCCTGAAGACAAAGCACGTCCGGCCTCTCGATCCTCAGCCAATCCGAAAAGCCCTTCTTCAAGACGGCCCTGAATCCGTTCACATTCCATGAAATTATTTTCAGCGGCATCTTATTTTGCCTTCTCCGACAATATTCTGTAGAAACAATATATGCAGAGGGAGACTATCGCGCCCCAGGCGAAGAACATCATGATCGCTGCCTTGATGCTCATACGGCACCCCCTTTCTTCCTCTTCATCCTCCATGCGATCTTCACCAAAATGGCGAGCAGGACAAAAAGCGCGACAAGACCCACTCTCACTGCAAGCACGTATGCTTTGTTCTCCGGCGGCACGTTGCGCATCATGATGACCGGCAGCCATTCCTGCCTAGCCCATCCCGCGATTATAAGAATCAGGAAGGCCGGCGTCACATACTTGATGATGAATTTGAAACAGCGCGGGACTTCCATCTGCGCGCCCTTGTGAACTTCATCCCAGGCCTTGTCCATCCCAAAAACCCAGCCAAAAAGAAGCACCTCCACGGTGGCAAAAAGAACCAGCGAGAAAGTCCCTCCCCAGAAATCGAGCTCGTCCACAACGCCTTTCGAAAGAAAGAATATGCCCGGCTGGCAGAGGACGAAAGTGACTATCCCGAGTATGGCCACCGTCCTCCCTCTGCTCATGTCGAATTCATCCTCGAAAAACGCGATGGGCGTCTGGAGCAGGGATATCGAGGACGTGACTCCCGCGACGAACAGGAGAAGAAACCAGATGAACGCGAAGACTGCGCCACCAGCCATCTGCCCGAATATGTTGGGCATAGTCACAAACCCCAGCGAAAAAGAACCGCCGCCGGCGATCTTCGCTATCTGCTCCGGACCGAAGAAGGCATACGCGACGGGGATTATAATGCTCGCCCCCAATACCACCTCGGCGAACTCGTTCGTCGCCGCCGATGTGAGCCCGGAGAGGACCACGTCGTCCTCTTTCCTCAAGTAGCTCGCGTATGTGAGGATCACCCCAATCCCGACGGAAAGCGTGAAAAGCACCTGCCCGGTCGCCGCCAGCCAAACCTTCGGGTCGCCCAGCTTCGAGAAATCGGGGCTCCACAAATAGTTGAACCCGGCGCCGATGCTCCAATCGGGATTCTTCGGCGCGCCGAGCGTCATCACACGGACGGTGAGCGCTATGCCGAGCAGAAAGAGAAGCGGCATCGCGATCTTCGAGACCTTCTCTATCCCCCCCTTGATCCCAAACCATATGATTGTGAAGTTCAGCGCGAAGGTGATCAGGAAAAAAATATACGCCGGAGCCAGGCCGCCAAAATAGTCGTTCTTCGCCAAGCCCAGATATCCGTTGAAAAATTCGGCGACCTCCCCCCGTGCCACGGCCTCGCCATAGCTCGGCATCAATGCGAAAAAACTGAAACCAAGAAGCCACGACTCGATATATGTGTAGTAGATGAGGATGACCAGAGGACCGAAAACCCCGATCACCCCGAAATACTTGACAAACCTGTTCTTGTTCGCCATGCTGTGGAAAATCCCGGGCGCCGTGCCATGGCCAAAACCACCACCAAACCTTCCCGCCGTCCACTCCACCCACACGAGGGGAAGCCCGACCAGAACGAGAGCGACAAAATAAGGTATCATGAAAGCCCCGCCGCCATTCTGGACGGCCTGGACGGGAAACCTCAGGAAATTGCCAAGCCCTATCGCCGATCCCGCGACCGCAAGAATCACCCCAAGCCGGCTCCCCCAGTTCTGTCTCGCCTTCTTCGTCTCCTGTGAATCCATAACTCCAACCCCCTGGCCAACTGCATGCCTAATATACGGGAGGATAATCCCGAATCAAGTCTCACCCCCACGATTTCTCCACTTGAAAAACAAGCCCCGCCATTTAAAATGAGGCAATTGCAAAAT
>DYMC01000202.1 GCA_020721745.1 Lentisphaera sp.
TATTTTTATGGGTGAATTATTTAAAATGAAAAAATAAACTTTTTAACACCCTAGGCGCGTCCCTCCATTTTTACGCCGATTTTTCGCGAAAATCGGCGTGGAGGGGGCATGCTTGTCGTAGGATCCCGAGCCCAAAGGGCATCGGGGCCATGCCCGCAAAAAGAGTTTTGCAATCAGCTCATCCATATAATTTTCAATCGATTGTCTATCGGGGTCAGTCTATCGGGGGCAGAGCGTACACTCCCGCTGTTGACTAAGCATTTTTCAATTTCACCCCAAAATTTTTTCAGTTTTTTATTGTCTATTAGCTCTTTCTATTCTTCCTTTATCACTTCGCATTCCGGGATGGACGAGAGGAAGGCCTTTCCGTAGCTTTTTTTGGTTATTCTGCTGTCGAGTATGGCGACTATTCCGCGGTCTGTTTTTGTTCTTATCAGTCTTCCTATGCCCTGCCTGAAGCGCAATATCGCCTCCGGGAGCTGGTAGTCGGTGAAGGAGCTTCCTCCTTCCTTTTCGATGGTCTCGGATCTGGCCTCGACGAGCGGGTGCGATGGGACGAGGAAGGGGAGTTTGGTTATGATGACGTTGCTGAGGGATTCGCCCGGGACGTCAACTCCGCTCCAGAAGCTTGCCGCGCCGAAAATGACCGAGTCAACGTCCTTTCTGAATTTGTCGAGCATTCTGGTCCTGTCGAGGCCGTCTCCGTGGACGAGGAGCGTGATTCCCTTTTCTTTGAAGAAATCGCGGAGTTTCTCGGCGCAGGCCCTGAGGTGTTCGAAGTTGGTGAAGAGGACGAATGCCTTGCCGTGCGTGCGTGACACGTATCTTCTGATTCCGTCGCATAGTTCGTCGAGGTAGTTTTGGTGTTCCGGCGGCGCGATGTCTTTTGGTATGTATATCTTCATTTGCGACGCGTAGTCGAAGACGGTGTCGAGCATGACGCTTTCCCCGGCGGCGAATCCGATTCTGCCGCAGAAGTATTGGAGGGATTTTTTGACGGAGAGAGTCGCGCTTGTGAGGACGACCGGTCTTTGGCCGTTGAAGAGGTTTTCCCCGAGGATTTCTCTTATGTCGAGAGGAGCGGCGAAGAGTTCGGTTTTTCCTCTTTCACCTCTTTCGGCCCAGTAGACGTGGTTTTCGAGGGTCATGCAGGTGAAGTTATGGAATTCGTTGGCGAAGGCATCTGTCTTCATGATGTAGGATTTGAGCTCGGTGGAGGCGTTTTCGTCGGATTCGAGCTCGCAGGCTTTCTGTATGAGTTTGGAGAGGGAGGATAGTTCTTCTGAAAGGAGATCCTGGACGAATCCCGGGTTTCTGAATCTGGTGGTGCCGTCCTTTCTGTCATGGATGATATTGTCAATCGAGTTGAAGTAGAGGGAAGATAGTTCGAGGATATTGGAGACGGCGGCGCGGATTTCGATGCCGGCGGTTCCGCCTTTGAAGAAGATGCCTCTTGATTTATCCGGGTCGAAGAGTTTTCTGAGGAAGCTCTCGAATCCGAGCTTGTTGAGGCGCAGTCCGCAGTGGGAGGAGGCCTCGTTCTCGATGGTATGGGCCTCGTCGAAGACTATTGCGCAGGATTCGGGAAGGAGGGAGTATTCGGAGGAGCCCGCGACTTTGATGCTGGTGAAGAGGAGGGCGTGGTTCGTCACGACGATGTCGGCCTCGTCCCAGGTTCTTCGTGCGCGCCAGTAGAAGCAATCCCTGTAGTGCTGGCATTTGGGTCCCATGCAGTTTCCTGTTTCGCAGCAGACCATGCTCCAGCTGTATGGGTCCGTTTGGAATCCCATCTGGCTCCTGTCGCCTTCTCCCCCGCCGGAAATCCATCTGGCCACGTCGCGGATGCCTCCGGCGACGTTGTCGTCGAAGAGTTCCTCCTTGGCTTTTTCCTGTGCGAAGTGCATTCTGCGGAGGCAGACGTAGTGGCTTCTGCCTTTTGCGAGAGCGGCCTTGAAGCCGCCTTCGATCATCTTGTCCAGGACGGGGATGTCCTTGTGGACGAGCTGTTCCTGGAGGTTGATGGTCTCGGTGCTTACGATGACGGGGAGGCTGTGTTTTTTCGCGAAGAGGGCGGCGGGGACCAGATATGCGTAGCTTTTTCCGATGCCGGTGGGTGCCTCTATGCAGAGGTTTTCTCCCTTCTCGAGGGCGGTGGCGATGTTCAGGGCCATTTCCCTCTGCTGTGGGCGCTCCTCGTATTTCGGGTATCCGTGTTTTTCGGCGTTGCGCAGGGGGCTTTCGGTTCCGAAGAATTTTTCGACGAGTGGTGTGATGTTGGCGGTGTTTGCGGTTGCGTCGGCCGCGGGTTCCGCCGTGTTCGGTTTTTTAGCCAGCATTATCATCTTGAATTGTTTTTTTTGTTTTTCAAAGGGTTGATAAAAGCGAAAACAAATATATTATCTGTGGAGAAAATAATCCAGATTTGGGAAAATCAAATACGGAGATGCCATGAAAGTAGTTATTATTGCGAAAGTATTTGTGGTGCTTGCACTTTCAGCGTGCTGTTTCGGGGCTGTTGCGCAGGTGAGGGTGGTGAAGGAGGCGAAGGACAGAAATCCGACGCTTTCCTTCAGGGGCATAATTGGCAACGACGCGCTTTCCTCGGCGGTGGAATCGGATTTGCGCAACTGCGGGTGGTTCGAGGTGACGGCGCAGGCGGGGGCGGAGTATGTTGTCAGCGGGGGCGCCGCGGGTTCATCGGTGCAGGTGAACGTGCACAAGAACACCGGCACAGTCGCGTCGTCAGTGAACTCCCGGATCGAGTCGTCGGCCCGCAGGACCGCGCATGCGGTGGTTGACTCGATATTGAAGGATCTTTTTGGAGTGAAGGGGATATGTTCGGCGAAGATAGCGTTCTGCGGGGAAGGCTCGCGCGGGGTCAAGGAGATATACCTGTGCGACTTCGACGGGCAGGAGATAGCGCAGATAATGCGTTCCGGCACTCTGAACGTGGAGCCTGAATGGCTGCCGAACAACGGCGGCATAGTGTTCACGCAATACAGCAAGATGTTCACGGACATAGTCGAATACAACATCGCGTCGAGGCGTTCGCGCAGGCTTGCCCAGTTTCCGGGCTTGAACTCAGGGGCGGCCGTGTCCCCGAACGGGCAGCTTCTGGCGATGATACTAAGCAAGGACAGGCAAGTGGAGCTATACATAAAGTCGTTCAACGGAAAGGAGCACAGGAGGCTTACGAACAGCAAGTCGGTGGAGGCATCTCCATGCTGGTCTCCGGACGGGAGCAGGATATGCTTCGTGTCGGACCAGGGAGGCAGGCCGCAGTTGTATCTGATCGCCGCCGGAGGGGGCAATGCGGTGAAGCTGCAGACTCTTGGTGTTGAGGCGGTGAATCCTGCGTGGTCGTCGGACAACAAGATTGCCTATTCGTCGCGGATCGGCAGGAACTATGCGATAGCGGTCTACGACCTGGGCGGCAGGGAGGCGCAGAAGATAGTGACGAACGCGGCGGGGGACTGGGATTCTCCGTCCTGGGCGCCGGACAACCGCCATATAGTCTGTTCGAGGGCTGCGGGTGGCAGGTCCGAGCTGTATCTTGTGGACAGCTGGACAGGTGCGATGCGTCCGATAGCCAGGACTTCGATCAGCCTCAGCATGCCGGCGTTTTCGAGGTGAGTTGGCGGAAGATTAAAATAGGTTTTTGAGGTATATCATCCTAAATTAAGCAGTTGGCCGCATTTGTCGCAGATACGAGGCAGCAAG
>DYMC01000010.1 GCA_020721745.1 Lentisphaera sp.
AAATTCCATGACCTTTCGGGTTCTGAATTTTATTCAACGTATTTGCGACGCAGGACACTAGGATCACGGATTCAGGTCAGTATAATGCGAGGTAGCAGGGCAGGATATTGGCGGCATGCAGATGCTCGACAATCTCGAGCGCTCCTAATATGATTGGGAACAGCATCGTGTCCGACATGTGCCGCAGAAATATTTTAGGGTTGATGACGTAGGTCTCGGGCTCATGGAAATTCGATATCCTGGGGAAGAAACGCGGGGTCTTTTTTGCGTAGACCTCGAACTGTTCTCCATACAGCATCCTCAGTTTCTTCTCCTCATTGTTTATCACCCAAGGATAGTAGCAGAAGAAAGCCAGCGCCAGCAGGAGAGGCATGGATAGTGTTTCGGTGCACAAGCCCACTCCGACGAACCCCACGAGAGAGAAAAAATAAAGAGGATTTCTCAACAAGGAATATGGCCCTTCCGTAACAAGCATTTTGCTTTTGTATCCGGCTATATACATCATGCACCAGAGACGGCCGAACGCGCCGGCAGCCATGAGAACTATTCCCAGGAAAAAAAAGATGCCTCCGAGTATTGAATTGCTATCCTTCCATAAACTTTCAGATAAGATCGCAAGTGAAAAGAAAACAGATCCGACTAGGATTGAAACCGGTATCCTGAATTTTTGGACAAGAGATTTTTTCATGTCGTCTTCCTTTTGTAAAGAACCCATGCCTTGCTTTGCTTGATAATCTCCAAGGATTTCATCAGCCTCGTGGGGATACGCTTGAGGTATCTCCGGCGGCAGAGGAAATACAGGGGCTTCGATTGGGGATAGAGCGCAAGGCAGCGCTCGATGGTGCCATCGCAGGACTCCTTCGGATGGATATCCAATTCCCCTTTGTTGTTGAAATACGCTGAATAGGGAGTCTTTCGGCAGGCGGACACGATATATTTTCCGTCCGCGTGCCGCTCTCTCATGAACTTGAAGAAAGGCGCAGTGGAAGCATATTCATTTGCTCCATAAATGCCTGCCGGAAGGACTATGAGATAAGCGATAATTGTGGCTGTCACCGTCCATTTGAGGGGGCGGTCGTTTTTGTCGTCGCCAAGCTCCAAAGCCAGCCAGCATGCGAAAAGGGGGACCATCGGCAACATATAGGTGATCAGAAGTTGTCTTGCAAAACACCAGAAAAGTGTATTCACGACAAAGCCCAGAAGGAAGAACGAGCGCCAGGGATCGGCCCTCAGCTTCTGGATGGGGTTTTTGAAATACCGCGAAAAAGGCGAGAAGGCCAAGAAGAGCCACGGAGCGACCGATAGGGCCATCATCACCAGCGCCGCCCCGTGCGGGAATTTATGCCCGGAACCGTATTTGTCCTGGTAGTTGCTGACAGTGTATCGCAAGATATTTTCGTTGATGAAAAAATATTTGATGAATCCCGGCTCCCGTTGTTCGCAGAGTATGAACCAGGGGATCGAAATTCCAAGGAATAGCATGCCTCCCAAAAGCCAGGCATGGTGTTTCAATTCATTCCATCGTCCGAAGAGAAGATGCCAGCAGAAAACCGGCATCCCGAACACGGCTATGGCCACCGGCCCCTTGGTCAAGAAACCTATGCCCAGGAAAACAAAAACCGCGATGCTCCATCTCTTTTTCACTACAACAGACTCTTCCTTTAGAAAAGCGAAATAGGCCAGAACCGCCCCGCTTATGCCAAGGGAAAGCGTCATATCAACCAGAACCGCTCCGGAAAGGAAAAAGAAAAGCGGGCAAAGAATCGTAATCAAGAGGGCGAGAATCCGTTGTCTAGGCTGGAAATAACGGCGTGTCAGCTCCGACATCAGGAGCAAGATGCCCGCCGCGCTCAGGAAGGCGGCAAACCTTGCGGAAAACGCATTGAATCCGAACAGCTTCATGGAGCTGGCCGTCAACCAGAAGAACAATGGCGGTTTCCCCAGGAAGGGGATCAATTCGCCGTTGATCCATATCTTTGGCACCACCCAGTTCGACTTCAGGACTATCTGTCTCGATATTTCGGCATAACGCGCTTCCGTCGGATCCGTAAGCTCCCACAGCCCCAGCGTGGCGAAACGCAGTGCCAGCAGAAACGCAATCAACATGATGATTCTTCTATTCGACATTTTGTGAATTCCCTGGATATGACTGCATTCCCTGGACGCGCTTTGCGCGTCCTGGGGTGCAGCGCGTTGCTCCTTATTTATTCTTCATTTTCTTCATCTTCTTCTTTTGCCTTTGAAAGCAGTTTTCCGTTTTCGGCGTATTCGAGTTCCATCAATGTCCCGTCTTTTTCATAGTATGTTATGGCATAGATTGTCTTCCCGTCTTTCATTTCCTTTTCCACTTCCTTGACCTTGCAGCCGTCGAGCTCCTTTTCCGCCAAAGGCTTGACAGCACCCGGGAGTTCACCCATGCTTATTTTTATATCCGTTGAATCGTCTGAACCGTCGCCCACGATGGCGCAGCCTGATGAAAACACCAATCCGCCAATCATCATTGTCCCCATTACGATGCCTAGTATCGTTTTCATGTTCATGTGCTCCTGTTTTTCTTGTTATTGATTCATCCTTTATTCCGACCATGATCCTGTCATTCCGTTCGCGTCGCCGGCGCGCTAATGGCATCTGCCCCCATTGTTATAAATATCTAATCAACGAATACCTGTGCTCTGATTTTGTCAACTCGGCAATTATATGGTAACTGTCTTTGGCCAGTCTCCCTGATTTCTCAAAATCGGGCAGGCTCGCTGTCGGCAGAAGGATGTATTCGCCGTGAGTCTTGAATAAGATGTTCTCTTCCTCAACATATTCCAGGGGACGGCTATCAAGATAAAACAAGAACGGCTCCCCCAGGCCCACATTGAACATCTTCAGGGGGACATCCTCGGGAACTTTTGAATTGATGATTGCCGCCATTGGTCTGATTTCTTCAACAAGTCTGCTCGCGGGAATCGCAAAGGCATGGTAAAACATCATGCATGCTGCAGCTGCCATAGCCGTCAGAGCAACACGTCTTTGGAGATCATGCGCATCGCTTTCAAGCATGAAGATCCAGGTGTAGAACAAGACCACTGCGAAGCCGAGGACGATTGCCGCATAGTCGAAGGGGGATAGAGAATCGCAAAGTGTCTTCATTTCTCGCGAATACGGACAATCCAGCCCGCTCAGGAATGGAAGGGATCCGAAAACCAGCATCCCCAGAAAATAGGCTGCGGGCAGAAGCAATGCCGCAAGGAAAAGTGCCGTCTTCCATACCTTTACAACTGTTTTGCTTTCAAGATATGCCAGATTGCTCGCAACATATAAGATGACAAGCGGATAGACAGGCAGGAGATATCTCACCTTCAGGCCTGGCATAACCAGAATAACACATGATAAAATTATTATTGATTTGAACAGGGCATTGTTGAGATCCCTCTGTTTCCGTGGGGCATCCAATGACTTGCTGCGTATTGCCGGCACAAAGAGCAGCCACGGCAGCATTCCCGCCAGCGCTCCGGCTATTTTTCTTCCCCACTTGAGGAATTCCATCCGCGAAGGATTGAACTTGGAAAAAATCTCTTTTATCCACGTTCCGGAAAGAGCTTCGGTCTCTTTCTGGTAAAAGGGGGAGCTATATACGAAATAAAGCCATACGCCAAATATCGCCAGCATGAGCGCGACCGAGACGAAATGTTCGATAGAGAGCATTTCTCGAAGGCGCCTCTCGATGTGCAGAACGGAAATGACCACGACGTAATAGACCAGGAGCGCCAATGGGCCTTTCAACAGAAGCGCGGCGCCAAGTATTGCCGCCGATGGAAGCCACAAGTAAAACCCCCTCTTGTCCAACGAGTATAAATTCAACCAGAGCAATGTCGCCACCCCCGTGAAAACCATGTATATGCTGTCAATCTCGCATATTCTGTGCTTCTGCATCATGCACACGGTGCTGAGAAGCATCAGCGAGAAGATGAACCGGCCTTTTGCGTCCAGACACCCGGATGGACATGCCAGCACAAAAAGACAGAATGCAAGTATTGATATGGCATTGGGCAGACGGGACGAGAATTCGTCGCAAGTCCCGAGGAGTTTGCAGGATCCCACGATCAGCCAGTTCATGAGCGGAGGCTTGCGGAAGTATCTCTTGCCTTCCCATTCGGGAATCGCGAAATTTCCAGTCTCCATCATCTTTTGTGACGGATATATCCTTCTTACTTCATTATAGTCCACTTCCGGCGCGCCAAGCCTAGGAAGGTAGATGAGCGCCCAAATACAGACGACAAAGGCAATCTGAATCGTCTTCCTCTCCCAAATATTGTCAATGATCTCAATCATATCCATTCAACTCCAGCGCTATACGTTGAAAAGTTTTTTCGACAGGTGCGCTATGACATTCCATTTTTTTGTCCAATGGTTTGAAATGATAATGAGGGCAAGCTAAACCCACTGGATTACCGGAAGATTACCGGAAGATTATTTCTTGGTAATCTTGAAGAAAAAAGGGTGCAGGAAACGCTGCGCGGGAGACGTTTATTACAGTCGCTCTCAACAACCCTAATTCGCCAGAATTCCATATTCACTCCCTCCTGCGACGCTGTTTTGTCTTGTAAAAAACCATCAGCCCCATGATCAGCAGGGGGATTGCCGCTGCCACCGACAACACCCGTCCGGCCTGGAGTACAGCCTTTTGCCTGACATGAAACTGGACGGTCGGGCTGGTATATACCTGGCGGCCGCCACGGTCGGTGACGCTGACCACCACCCGGTAATCGCCGCCCTTGATCAGCCGCATGTACCAATCGGTCCGCAGTGTCTCTCCGGGTTTCAGGCTCGCTCCGGTGACGGCCTTTTGCGCGCTCCAGTCTTCCAAGTCCACCGGTTGTTCATTGCCCGGATCAATTTCCACAAGGCTGATCCACGCTACCAGACCTTCGATGGGGGAAGTCCCCGTGTTGGTGATGCTGCTCCAGAATTGCAGGTGGTCTCCCATGACAGGAGACGCGGGATTTTTCCCGTCGGGCTGGAGATCAAGCGACACAGGAGCCTGGGCCGAGGCAGAAACGACCGTGGATAGAAGCCCTGATACAATTGCTGACAACAAGTATTTTCTTGTTTTCATGACATTCCTCTCCTTATTATTGGAAATCGGGACGGGTAGCGTTGCGCCGGGCCGCGATTAAACATAACCCCAACCATACAATCACCAGCAGGAGCCTTGCCATTTGAGCGGAAAAAGGCTCACTGTCAATAATGACACTGTCGAAGGTGTTGAGCGCCCCGGCAAAAGGATTTATTGCATCCATGGTGCGTCCGATGGCTGTGCCGCGCAGACCGGGACCGATTACCAGCGGGCTTGCGGCCAGCATCAGCAGCGTGACCGTGCTCAACAACGATGCCAGGACGCTTCCTGTCCGGGCCGACAAGGCCATGGCCAGGTATCCGAACCCGAGCACCACCGGGGTGCCGAAAAGGGCCAGGTAAAACAGGGCCGCTCCAAGATTCTGGCCGCTCGCGCCCACACCCCAAAGATAGGGGACACTGGCCACGAACATGACTCCCCATGCGATCAGCAGGCCCAATATCTTTCCGACCAGCAATGCGTCGGGGGCAATGGGTGCGCACAGCAGGGGCACCAAGGTGCCACGCTCCTTTTCCCCGGCGTAAGCGTCGCTTCCCAGAATCGCCGCCAGCAATGCTCCGACCGCCATGACCGTTCCGGCCATCATATAGACCACCTGGGCGTTGTCGAGCAGACTTAGTTCGGTGTTGCTCACCAGGAGCAAACTGAACGCCGACAGCAGTCCGCTGAAGGTCAGCAGCCATATCATACCCTTTTGACTGCACAGCATCTGTGAACTTTCTTTCCGGGCAATGATCCAAATAGTATTCATAATACCTCCTCCTGGGAATAAGGTTTGTCCTGGCCGGTATGGCTCATGTAAAGTTCCTCCAGGCTCGACGCCTCGGAACGGATTTCCGAAATCTTCCAGCCGCGCCCCAACAGCTCACCCCAAAGCGAGGAGATCCCTTCGGATGGTTTGACCTGTACCTGGACGCGCCACCAGCCTCCTTCGTGGCCCAGCACGGCAATCCCGGCCGGAAGCTTGTCGGTGTCCGGTTCGGTTTCCAGATGCAGGCGGTAGCGCTGGCCGATCTTCTGTTCCGCCAGCAGATCGGCAATCAAACCTTCGAGCCGAGTACGGCCGTTGTCGATGATCCCGATCCGGTTGCACAGGCGGTCCACATCGTCCAGCAGATGAGTGCACAGCAGCACCCCTGTCTTTCCGTCGGAAACGAATTCCGCCAGCAGATCATGAATTTCGCGCCTGCCCTTCGGGTCGAGCCCGTTGGTGGGTTCATCCAAAATCAACAGTCTGGGGCGAGGCATTAAAGCCCGGGCCACGGCCAGACGCTGCTTCATTCCTCTGGAATAGGTCCCGATGGGGCGTTGCGTCTCTTTTCCAAGTCCAACCTTTCCCAGCATCGTGCCCAGATCCCGATCAGTCGATTCGGAATCATAAAAATGGCTGTACCATTTGAGATAGTCAGGGGCGGTCATCCAGTCGTAAAACCCGGCCTTTTCCGGCATCACTCCCACCGAACGGCGGACGGCCACGGCATCGTCCGCCGGGTCTCCGCCCAGTACGCTGACGCGTCCGCTCTCCCGAGTGCGCAACCCCAAAAGGGCGAAAATGGTGGAGGACTTGCCGGCACCATTAGGTCCCAGCAGCCCATAAATATCTCCGGGCCGCAGATGCATATCAACGTCGTGGAGAATTTCCTTCCCTCCGATCGTCAACCGAAGATTCTCGATATTAATCATGACATAGTCCTCATATTGAAAATTTGATGCGGTATTGCCGCCGTTGACAAGAGCGCACCCTGAACACCAATTTGACAAACAGGTGTCCAGGGCGCACTGGTTGGATTAATCCTCGCTGTCCCGGTCGTTTTCTTCGCCGGCATCGTCTTCTTCGTCATCCACCTTATCCTGCTCCGTGGCCAACACCTTTCCCGAGCCGGCATCCACCTTTACATCCATGATGGTCTTGTCGGCGGCCACCACTTCGACCCCATACACCAAAGAACCATTTTCATCCTCGAGTTCTGCTTTCAGAACCTGTCCCTTGACCGAGGCCAGGGCTTTCTGGATGGCCTGGTCCATCGAGATCTTTGCCATTGAAGGAAATTCGGCTTCAGACTTTTTTTCGATCCGGATGGTGCCATTGGGGATCTCATTGTCGTCTGAATCCGCGAAACTCACACAGGTGCCTACAATACCGACGACCAAGGCACCACTTCCAATAATAGTAATCCATTTTTTCTTCATGATGACACATCCTTTTTTTTTGTTTTTTTGTTTTTCAACGTGTGGAACAGATCCCGAAATGTATTTTCAAGCACTTCGGTCAATTATTTTTACTATTTCCCCATTGAATCACCTCCTTTATTTTTTTTATTTCTTTTATTACTTTTTAAGGATGAAGATAGGCGCACTGGATTACCGGAAGATTGCCGGGGAATTATTTCTTGGTAATCTTGAAGAAAAAGGGCGCAGGAAACGCTGCGCGGGAGAGCTGGTGCCCGGGAATCTTTTTTGCGCAGAGACTAAAATGATATCGGGAGCTTGATGGAGAAAAGGCTTCCCTTCCCAGGAATGCTTTCGACGGAAAGCCTCCCCTTGTGGGCGCTGACTATCGCCCTTGCCAGGCTTAGCCCGAGTCCATTGCCGGGCTTTGAACGGCTTGTGTCGGCGCGATAGAAGCGATCGAAAATGTGATCAAGGTCTTCAGCGGCTATTCCGCATCCTGTGTCCTTGACGAATATCTCCACCATGTCCGTTCCGGCAAGAAGACCAAGCTCCACCTTGCCGCCGTTGGCGGTGTATTTGATCGCATTGTCGAGCAGATTAGCCAGTGCGCGCTGCAGATATGGGATGTTCCCCCTTGTCTTCACAGGGGCTTCCGAAGGCATGCTCAGCTTAAATTCAATGTTCTTTTGTTCGGCCACGGGCAGGAAGAGGTCGAAAGCCCCGCGCAGCAGATTCTTGATGTCTACTTCGGCTTCATCCAATGGCAGAAGCTTCGCGTCGGCTCTGCTGATTTCCAGCATTGTGTTCATCATTCCGACCAGATTGTCGCATTCTTCCACGATGTCTCCCGCCATCTTGTGGTAGTCCGACAAATCTGGTTTCCCATTGACGGTCGTTTCGACAATTCCCCGGATTCTGGTGAGCGGGGTCCGCATGTCGTGGGCAATGTTGTCCGTCACGCTCTCCAGGTTCGAGACAAGCAGTTGTATCTTTGAAATCATCTCGTTGAATGCGTCAACGAGAATTTTTATTTCCTCCCCCTCGTTTTTGCGGTGCCGCGCACGTTCGCTGAAGTTTCCCTTCCCGACTCTTGCCGCCGCCTCGCATATCCTGTCTATTCCGCCCATGGACCCGGCGGCGACCAGCCATCCCGTGATCACCGCGGGGAAGAGGGAGACGATGAAGACCAGGAGAAATACCGATGAATAGTCTTTCAACAACCTGACTTCGTCCTTGAGCCTTACCCCGACCTCAAGAATATTCCCATCGTGCAAGACCCTCTGGCAAATCCGTATCTGCCTGCCTTCTCTGGCATAGGTGATGGTCTTGAAGACAGCAGCCTCGCCAACTCCCTCGAAAATCCCATGTTTGACCGGCTCCCCATTGTCGCCATGGCGAAGAAGAGATATATCCGAGTTGGCCAGGATTTTTCCGTCGGGACTTCTAAGGAGAAAAAAGATTTTTTTTGTGCCTTCGTATTTGCTTTCATCCGCGAAAACCGTCTCGATAAACTTCGTGTTGTTTTTCTCTTTTTTTTCGATCTCGACGACGTTGCCGCCTGCGTCAATCCGTATTTCGTAGATGAAATCGCCTGCCTCCCCGGTTATTTCATAGACGGTCTTGTTTTCCTTGACGATCAATTTCTTCTTCCTGATCTCAAGTCCCGGCACATTCCTGCACGCAATCGAGAGGATTTCCGGGGGGATTTCGGGAAGCGCATTGGTGACGGGATCTTCCTCGTCGTACTCGTATGCCTCTCCCTTCAAATATATGTCGCCTATCCTCCTGGAAAACGCCAGCAGCCTGGAATCCAACCTACCAGTGAGCTCGACGTGCAGAAAATAATATACGGTAAGGAAAATAAGCGCCGAGGATATCGTGAAAAGCAAGGCATACAGCGCCGCGACGCGGAATTTCAGTGTGAAAAATATCCTAGTCTTTGTCTTCAAGGACATAGCCAAAACCTCTTGCGGTGTGTATCAGTTTTTTCTTGAAAGGCTTGTCTATCTTGTCCCTCAATTTGCATATCCTGACCTCGACGACATTCGTCTGCGGGTCGAAGTTGTATTCCCATACATTCTCCATGATCATCGTCTTGGAGACTACCCTTCCGGCATTTCTCATGAGATATTCAAGCAGCGCATACTCCAGCGGCTGGATATCTATCCTTTCGCCGCCGCGATACACCTTGCGGGACAAGATATCCATCGTCAAATCGCCCACTACGAGAGATGACGGTTCTGAAGATCCGGACGACCTGCGGACAAGCGCCTGGACGCGGGCGAGGAGCTCCGAGAATGCGAACGGCTTGACAAGATAGTCGTCCCCGCCCTTCTGCAAGCCCCTGATTCTGTCGTCAACGGAACCTTTTGCGCTAAGAATGATAACCGGGGTTTTTATGTTTTTCCCGCGCATTTTTCCGATGACCGACAGTCCGTCAAGCCCCGGCATCATGATGTCCATTATCGCCGCGTCATATTTCCTGTTGAGAGCCTTGGACAGGGCGTCCTGGCCGTTGTCGCAATGCTCGACTATATAGGCGGCCTGCTCCAATCCCTTGACTACGAATGAAGCTGTCTTGGCGTCGTCTTCCGCAAGAAGAATTTTCATGGTTGACAACAATACCTTCGGTGAGACGTGAAATCAAATGCGGGTGGGCAAAAAATCCCTGGAAATTCCAGAGCGGCTCAGCTTGTTGGTTCCGCCACAATCAGGCATCTGTTCTCTCTGAAGGACAGCAGTCCGCGCCCGATCTTGAATTTAGTCCTGTCGTCTTCCGTCCGCGCCACCTCGATGCAGCCCGGGGCAAGCAACGACAGGCAGTCCCTGTGCATGGCTCTTATCGAGAAGGCGCCCTGCGAATCTCGCGCGCTGCACTGCCAGGCATCCCCTTCGAAGAGGATTCCGGCCGGAGAGACTATCTTGCATTTGAATCCAGATTTCATTTCTGCAGTTTTTTTGCCTTTTCAATGGCCTCGTCTATGTTGCCTACCATGTAGAAGGCCTGTTCCGGGAGCTCGTCGTGCTTGCCGTCGAGGATTTCGGAGAACGATCTTATCGTATCGTCCAGGGACAGGAATTTGCCTTTCATGCCTGTGAAGTTCTCAGCCACGGTGAAAGGCTGGCTGAGGAACTTTTGTATTTTCCTTGCGCGCTCGACGGTCTTCCTGTCCTCTTCGGACAATTCATCCATTCCCAGAATTGCGATTATGTCCTGCAGATTCTTATATGTCTGGAGGGTCTCCTGGACCTTTCTTGCGATACGGTAATGGTCGTTGCCGACTATCTCCGGCGCAAGCATGGTGGAGGTTGAAGTGAGCGGATCCACGGCCGGGTAAATTCCAATCTCCTGGATCGCGCGGCTGAGGTTGGTGGTGGCGTCAAGATGGGAGAAGGTCGTCGCCGGGGCCGGATCGGTGTAGTCGTCCGCGGGCACATATATCGCCTGCACCGATGTGACCGATCCGTTTTTTGTCGAGGTTATCCTCTCCTGCAGGTCGCCGATGTCCGTCGCGAGGGTGGGCTGGTATCCGACTGCCGAAGGTATCCTTCCCAGAAGCGCGGAGACCTCGGAGCCCGCCTGCACAAAGCGGAAGATGTTGTCTATAAAAAGCAGGACATCTCTCTTTTCCTCGTCTCGGAAATATTCTGCGACGCTCAGGGCCGAGAGCCCGACTCTGGCCCTTGCGCCCGGGGGTTCGTTCATCTGGCCATAGACCAGCGCGGTCCGGTCGAGCACTCCGGACTCCTTCATCTCGCCCCATAGCTGCGTGCCTTCGCGTGTGCGCTCGCCGATTCCGGCGAAGACCGAGTAGCCCTGATATGCCTTCGCAATGTTGTTTATGAGCTCCATTATGAGGACGGTTTTGCCGACGCCCGCGCCGCCGAAGAGCCCTATCTTCCCGCCCTTCGCGTATGGCTCCAGGAGGTCTATCACCTTTATGCCGGTCACCAGGATCTCGTTCTTTGTGTTCTGGTTCCTGTATGCCGGGGGGGGGCGGTGTATGGGATATCTCTTGTCGGTCGCAATCTCCCCGCCGCCGTCAACCGGATTCCCGATTACATTTATTATCCTTCCGAGGACGGGGGCGCCGACCGGGACCATGATTTGCTGTCCGGTCGAGAGTGCCTTCATGCCGCGGGACAGACCATCGGTGCTGTCCATCGCGATTGTCCTCACCACGCCCTCTCCGAGATGCTGTGCGGTCTCGAGGACAAGATCTGCGGCGCCATCCCTCCGGACGATGCATGCATTGTGTATTTCCGGGAGTTCACCGTCTTCGAACTTAATGTCTACGACAGGTCCCTGCACCTGGGTTATTGTCCCGTTTTTTTGTTTTTCCTGTTTTTCCGAAATGCTCGTCATGGGGTCAATTCTCCGTGTTTTTGTTCAATCCGAGCTCATTTCAAAATTGCCGATCAAAGGATCGCCAGCCCTATGGCTGGCTCTAGTGCCCCGAGCGCGTAAGTGCCTCGGGGCGTTCCAAGGACAATTTTGCAATTGGCTCGTTCAGTCCGACAGTGCTTCCTTGCCGGAGATTATCTCGCTAAGCTCCGTTGTTATCGTGGACTGGCGGGCCCTGTTTCTTTTTTGCGTGTATTCATCTATCAGCCTGCCGCAGTTGCTGCTCGCCGAATCCATCGCCATCATTCTCGAATTATGCTCGCATACGGAGGATTCGACAAGCGCCCGGTGTACGTAGGAGCGGACGAACTCCCTTGTCACCGCATCTGCTATGTCTCCCCGTCCAGATTCCATCAGAGGATCGTATCCGGAAGGGGTTCCATGTCCGTCAAGGGCTTCATTTGGAAGCGGAAGGATCCTGGCTTTGACAGGTCTGCTGAGGACGGAAGTCAATCTTTTCGTATGAACCATCCATATTTCATGAAAGTTGCCGCTTGTGAAGTTGCGGATTGCCTCGTCGGCGATGGAATCCGCGAGCCGGAGCGGGTCTGGCGCACGTCCGATCTCGGCCGAACTTGATATCTTCACCCCTCGTCTAGCGAAATACTTGGCGGCCTTTCTTCCCATCAGGGAGAGGGAGCATTCCCATCCCTTGGAACGGATGTCGTCGCAAAGACTTTGCGCCACGTCCATTATCGCCGAATTGAACCTCCCGCAGAGGCCCCTGTCGGCGGAAATCACATATATGAAGCCGGCGCTGCACGAACTGTGGCCGTTCAGGAAAAGCGGGCGGCTGGAGGCTATGGCCGGAAGCGCATTCAAAAGCATGGCACGGGCGGCCGTCCACCATGGATCGGAGGATGCCGAGAGCTTTGTGAACTTCTGCATCTTCACGGTGGATATCATCTTCATCGAGGAAGTGAGCTTCATCGTGTTGCGAAGGCTCGCAATCTTTCCGTTGTATTCCCTTATTCCCTGCATTTCAAATCATCCTCCGCGGGATTTCCCCCTTCAAGATGTCCTTCTGCGAGTCCTCTTCGTGGCGAGGATCAGGCTCCGGAGCTCCTCCGCTCCGGATGCCCTCATCCATTCATCCGCAAATCCGGGACTCCCCGCAATCTGCGCTATCGCCGCGAGACAGACCAGGTGCGAACTGCGCATGTCTATGGTCCCGCCGAGGAAAAAGACGATGTGGGCATGCTGGGCGTCCATTGACATCTTCACCCCGCTTCTGCATCTGGCAGGGAGCACCCAGAACTGCTTCTCCCCCTCGGAGATCATGTGCGGCACGGCCAGTTCCTGGGACATCGCCGTTGAAGCGAGTTTCTCCCTCGCCTCCAGTCTTGCCAGAATATCGTCCGGCCTCGATTTGATCCTCCCCGCCAGAATCGGCGCAGCGGCCTTGAAAAGCTCCTCTCTCGTCATCGGCCCGGCGAAATCCAGTATCTCGGTCTTGCCGATTATCTCGTCGAATATGTCGCTTCCATGGACATCCTGCTCCGCCTCCTTGAATATCTGTCCTATCTCCGCCTGCAGAGTGTCGGACGGCAGGCTCTTCTCGGCGAAGCGCTCCACGATGCGCAGAAGCTCGCTGCGGCTCGGCGTTCCGGCATGTGAGATTGCCGAGACGAGCCCCATGTTTATGCCGGCATCCACATCATCGAAGGAAATATCCGGATTGAAAACAGATTCGAATTCGGACAATATCTGCCGGGCCCTGGAATCAAGTTTCTCATTGAAAACCCCTTCCTTCCTGAGCTCGGAGACGAAATCCGGATGCTTCATGGTCAGATACTGCACGAAATGCCTTTCATACGCCATGAGCTTCGCCGTCGGATACTTGTCAATCCATCCCCTTGTTCCAGCATAGAGAACCATTATCTGGCTGATTATGTCAACCGGCCTGTATTGCCTCTGCTTGAGCAGTTCGGTGAGTTTCTCCCCTCTCGCAAGCTGCGCCTGCGTCGCCTTGTCCAGGTCGGAGGCGAACTGGCTGAACGATGCCAGCTCCCTGAACTGCGCAAGCTCCAGCCGCAGAGACCCCGCCACCTGCTTCATGGCCTTTATCTGGGCCGAGCCTCCAACGCGGGAAACCGAAATCCCGGCGTTTACCGCAGGGCGCAGCCCCGAGTTGAAAAGAGAGCTCTCGAGGAATATCTGTCCGTCCGTTATGGAAATGACGTTGGTCGGGATGTAGGCCGAGACATCGCCCGCCTGTGTCTCGATTATCGGAAGCGCAGTGAGCGATCCGCCCCCCTTCTCCCTGCTCATCTTCGCGGCACGCTCCAGAAGACGCGAGTGCAGGTAGAATATGTCCCCCGGATACGCCTCGCGGCCCGGCGGACGGCGCAGAAGAAGCGAAATCTGGCGGTATGCCTGAGCGTGCTTCGTGAGATCGTCATATACCACAAGCGCATGCCTGCCGGAGTCCCTGTAATGCTCCGCCATTGCACAGGCCGCATATGGGGCGAGATATTGAAGGGCCGCAGGCTCGCTGGCCGTCGCGCACACTACGGTTGTGTATTCCATCGCCCCGAATTCGCGGAGCTTCTCCACCACCCTCACCACGGACGAGCGCTTCTGGCCTATCGCCACATAAAAGCAGCGGACCGGCTCGCCCCCGCACCTGCCCTGGTTGATTATCG
Organism: Lentisphaera sp.; assembly: GCA_020721745.1. GTDB lineage: Bacteria > Verrucomicrobiota > Lentisphaeria > Victivallales > GWF2-50-93 > DYMC01. The sequence goes on from DYMC01000010.1 coordinate 14,348, forward strand.
CGTCGAGCGCTATCGCCGTCTTGCCGGTCCTCCGGTCGCCTATTATGAGCTCCCTCTGGCCTCTGCCGATCGGGATGAGGGCGTCAATGGCCTTTATCCCCGTGAACAACGGTTCGCAGACGTTCTCCCTGTCCACTATCCCGGGAGCCTTCCTGTCTATCAGCATCTTCGATTTGACCGTGCCCAGCGGCTTGTCGTCCAGAGGCCTGCCGAGAGGGTCCACTATTCTTCCAAGAAGTTCGTCCCCGGCGGGAACCTGCGAGACAAGCCCCGTCCTCCGGACTATGTGCCCTTCCTTGACCATCGCATAATCATCAAGGACGATGACCCCTATGGAATCCTCCTCCAGGTTCATCGCTATGCCGGCGACCTTCCCGGCGCCGGGAACCTCTATCTCGACAAGCTCGCCGGACATTGCCTTGTCAAGGCCGCTCACCTGCGCAATGCCGTCGCCGCATTGCATCACGACCCCGATGTCCGAGCTGTCGGTCTTCGCATCGAACGCGCTGATTTCACGTTTCAGCGCCGATATGATTTCTCCTGTGCGTATGTGCTTGTCCATCTGCATTTCTCCATTCAGGTTGCCAGCGACCTTCTAAGCGCCTCCATCCTGCCCGATGCGCTGCAGTCGAACAAGACATCGTCGAAATAAAATTTAAATCCCGCTATAAGATCAGGGACGGACGAGAATTTTATCCGGAACTTCCTATTGAAACGCGCCTCCAGCCTGCGCCCCAGCTCGTCCATGTCCGCATTGGAAAGTCCGCACGCGGAGACAAGTCTCGCCTGCGTGATCTTGCGCCGCCCGTCGAGAACCACGGAGAACTCCGAACACAGCTCCGCGAGCAACGCGATCCTCCCGTTTCTTGCCATCAGACGAATGAGATTTCCGACAAGAGTATCAAAGGAGGGGATCAGGCTGTTCTCCAGGACTTCAAGTTTCCTGGCGTCCGCGATCGTCCGCGAACGGATGAATCCGCCGATCGAGGCATCCGATTCCAGAATCTCCAGCAGGCATCTGATGTCCCTGGAGATGTCCTCCACCCGGCCGGCCTCCTCCGCGGACTCCATCAGAGCCTCGGCGTAGCGGGCGGCAATTTCACTTTTTGCATTCATTGCTTCTCAAGCTCTTTCCTTATAAATTCCTTCTGGGCCGCGTCGTCCCCCAGACTCCTGCGCAGAACCTTCTCGGAAACAGAAACGACCATCTCAACCGCCTGGGCTTTTATCTCGGACATGGTCCGCTGGCGCTCGCGCTCTATCTCGTCCTTGACGGCGGCGATGGTCTTCTCCGCGTCCTGTCCGGCCTTCTCCATTATTGCCTTGGCCGCCGCTTCGGCATTAGCACGGGTCTCGTCCATCAATTTTTTCGCGTTGCCCTCCGCCTCGCGCATCATCTCCTGCTGACGCCGGGAAATTCCCTCGAGCTCCTCCTTTGTCCTCCTCGCATTGTCAACAGCGTCCTTCAAGGTCTGCTCGCGCTTCCTCACAGCCTCCATCATGGGGCGCCACGCGTATCTGCTGAGGATGAAGAAAAGCAGTCCGAAGACCACCCAGGTCCATACCGTCAGCCCGGGATCCATCGAGAACAGGCCGCCGCCGGGGGAAGCCCCTCCGTGGGGGCTTTCTACAGCCGTTGTCGCGCTGTGCCCCGGATTATTGATGTTTTCATCCATATTTATGAATGTCTTATTACTTCATCAGAACTATTAGCAGACATATGACCGCCGCGAAAAATGCCACGCCTTCTATCAGAGCCGAAGCAAGTATCATCAGTGTTCTGATTTCGTTCTTCATCTCGGGTTGCCTTGCAATCGCTTCCTGCGCCTTGCCTCCGATAAATCCGATTCCAATCGCCGCCCCCAGGCATATCATGCCCAGGCCAACCGCCGTCAATCCGTAATGCCCCATGACCCTCTCCCTTTTTTAAAGTTACATTTTGATATTGCTAATCTATAAATCAAGCTAATGACTTGACCCCGCAGCCCCTATGAAAATGACTGAAAGAAGCGTGAACACGAACGCCTGTATCACGACCACGAGGATCTCGAGCATGCTTATGAAAAGCGCCATCGGGACCGAGAGCAGAGCCGCGAGGGGGTGGACTATGAATATCAGGGCGATGAGGGACACCATGACGAAATGCCCGGCGAGCATGTTCGCGAAGAGCCTGACCGCCAGGACAAATCCCTTGATGAACATTCCGGCCGTCTCTATCAGAACTATGAAAAAGGCTATCGGCTTCGGAATCCCATGCGGCGCCATGTTCGTAAAGAATCCGACCGGACCAAGATGGACCACTCCATTCCCGATGATGCAGAAGAAGCTTATGCCCGCAAGCCCCAGCGTGACGTTTATGTTCCCGGTGGCCGTTGAAAACAATGGTATCATCCCGATGAAGTTCGCCGTCAGTATGAAAAGGAACAGCGTCGTGAAGAACCCCATCCATTGGCACCCCTGCTTCTCGCCCATTATCGGATATACGACGCTGTCGCGGATAAACAACACCACCGGCTCGATGAAGGCTCCGACACCGTTGGGAATGACTCCGGCATTTGAAAACGCGGCGAGTGACAAGGTCGCGACAATGCCGGCACTTATCAGAAGCATGAGGACATGCCGGGTGAAGCGGATTTTCAGCCCGAATACGTCCATGTCGCGGAGCTCGACGGAGGGGACAAACGGCAGAGGCGCCCACGACTGGCCGTCGGAGACATGGTGGAGCAATGTCCCGCCAATGTCCTCGCCGGCCCCAGCCTGCGCCATGCAGACGAACAGAGCTAATAGTAGTAGTATTGAGGTAATTGTAAAATTCTTTTCGCGGGCATGCAAGCATGCCCCTCCACGCCGATTTTTGAGAAAAATCGGCGTAAAATTGAAGGGACGCGCTTGCGCGTCCGGAGTTTTGCAATTGGCTCGTATTGTATGTCTTGCTTTCATTTTAGCAGTCCACCCCCGCCCGCTTCGAGAAAAAAGCAGTCGTCTATCGGGAAAAGCAGGGGGAATCAGGACGATCGGGGTCTTAACATGCACACCACAACTGGATTTTCAAGTGCGGATCGAAAATTTATTTGATGAATCCGCTCAGACGCGAAGAACCTTGGCGATCCCGACGCTGGAGACTATCTTCACGCCACAAAGCTCAAGACCGTAGTATTGCCCGAAATGTCTTTTGTCGCTTGTCCACAGCAAAGCGCAGTCCCCGGCCTTTGCGGACGAGATTATCGGCAGATCGTCCTCGTTCAAATCGCATCGGACGCTCGGGCTGATCGCCCTGATTATCAGCAGTTGCGAAGACAGCGAAAGAAGTCCGCTCAGATTCCGGGGACGTTTCAGACTTAGATTCCTCTCGGCCTCTTCAAAGGCATATTGGGATGTCACCGCTTCACGCCCCTTCTTCAAAAGGATGTCCAGGACAGCTCTTGTCGCACTGTCCCGGTCCGCAGCCGAGAAGAGTATGTTCGCGTCAAGAAATATCCTCATTTGCTCCTGCCTCTTCTGGCGAGGTGCTTCCCAAGGCTCCGTTCCTCCTCGTCGAACTCCTTGATCCTCTCGTCGGAGTAGATTTCCACTGGGAGAAAGGTTCCAGGAACTATGGAAACCCCCTCTCCGTCTCCTCCATGAAAACCATCCCGCCCTTCTCAAGCCCAAGCCTTCTCCTCGCCTTCAGCGGAATGGTCAGAGTGCCCCTCGAGTTCATGGCAAGTATGGTGCTCATCTCATCCTCCTTTATGATTTTCTGAAATTCACATTATCATCCATTCTGACAAATGTAAGCGGCGACCGTCCGAAGAGCCAAGACGAGATTTTCATTTCAGGGCATACGCGGTATAGTATGGAAAAAAGTGGCTCATGGAAGAAATCTTCACATCATATGCAGAGAGATTTTCGGGCAGGCTTGTCGAATACGCGCCGAGGATGACTACCGCGGTCGCCGTCCTGGTGTTCACGCTCCTGGTGTCAATGGCCATCAGAAGGATCATTCTGGCCGTCGCGGCCAGGCACAAGCTCTCCGGACAGAAGATGGAGGTGTCCAAGCTCATCGCGAGCGCCGCAAACTCCGCTGTAGTAGTCCTCGGAATAATCAGCTCGCTTGGCACCCTCGGGATCAATATTTCCGCTTTGATAGCCGGCCTCGGCCTCTCCGGCTTCGCGCTCGGCTTCGCCCTTAGAGACGCCCTCTCGAACCTCCTCTCCGGCGTGCTGATAATACTATACCAGCCGTTCAAGGTGGGGGACAGGATCGTCGTCGCGGGCTTCGAGGGGGATGTCTCCGAGATCAATCTCCGCTACACCGTTCTCCGTTCGGACGGGAACAAATTTCTCATCCCGAACGCGAACATATTCAGCAACACCGTGACCGTGAAGGGAAGGAACTAGCCGCAATCGGCTTCCACGAATACAACGGAGAAAATAGCATGAAGAAAACAGCAATGATCTTCCTGGTGTCAGTCCTGCCTCTCGTGGCCAGCGCACAAAAAGCCAGCTTCGCGGAACTCTCCAAGGCGGAGCAGATATACGGCGGGGCCATCGCCAGCGCAGACCTCAAGGGCAAAGTCGTATTCCTCGAATACTGGGGTGTCAACTGCCCCCCCGTGCAGGGCGAGCTTCCCGCATCTCGTTGATGCCCAGAAGGAGTTTGCCAAGACCGGCAGATTCACAGTCATCGCCTCGCATGTCCAGGACGGACCCGACAAGGCGAGGGACTTCTGCAAGGAGAACAAGGTCAACTTCCCGGTCTTCCAGCAGTTCCGGGAGCCAGCCGCCCCTTGCGGGAACGGAATCCCGTCGGCATTCATCATAGACCACACGGGAAAGGTCGTCGAGAAGGGACATCCTACAGAACTTCTCAAGAAGATCGGGGACTATGTGAAAAAGGCTCCGACGAAGTATTTCATGATATCAAGCACCGAAGTCAAGCTTTGGGCCTCCCAGGCGAAAACCCTCGCTCCGAACAAGCCCGTCCTCCAGATACTGAACCAACTCAAGCTGGCAGCAGCAAAAGATGATGAAAAGGGCAAGGAGGCCAAGGCCATCGCCGAGGAGATTGAATCATACGTCAAGGACAACGCTGCGAAAATCGCAAAGTCCGCCGAGACAGCCCCTGCACAATCCTTCCTCGACCTCCAGGACTTCCTCCTCCTTGTCAAGGGCATGGAGCAGGAGGCCGAGATGAAAGCCCTCTCCGACAAGCTCAACTCCGACCCGGAGCTGGCGAAATTCATTCCGGCCGTGAAGGAGCTCCGACAGATCAGGCGCAAGATAGAGGACAAGCCCACCAAGGCGCTCGACAAGCAGCTCGCGGCGGCATTGAAGAAGGTCGAGAAGTTCAAGGACAGCAAGTCCGCGATAGTCGCGGCGGAGGCGGAATCGCTGGGAAGGGAATGACTGCCCCCCGTCCGCCCGGGCCGTAAATATTAACTGAAGACGTGAGCCCGCCATAGGGGCGGACAAGCCCGCCGGCACCTGCGGTGGGGCGGACAAGCTTCGCAACGTCTCAAGAATGACGTGGTTCAGTGAATATTTATATGCGTGGCAGATAATTTCATTCCTGCTTTCTGCAGGAGGCATCCGCATGCGTTTCCCATTCGCTTATCCTTCTTCGCGGGCTAGATTATCGGCGGGAGCCAATTTCAAAATTGCCCACGGAACGCTGGTCTTATGACCGGCTTGAGAGCCAGCCATAAGGCTGGCGATCCTCCAGAAGGCAATTTTGCAATTGGCTCGGTGGGACTAAAAGGAGATTGTTTATCTTGACGACTGGTCCGATTTTCACGAAGAGCCTCGTTCAGAGGCCGAGGCTCGATTGGTTCTCGGCCGCGCTGCTGCTGATATTCCTTGCCGCGCTGGCTCTGAGAGTTGCAGTAAGCATCGAGCTTTTCCACAACGACGTGCAGGTCTCGCGTCCTTCCGGAGGGACCGACATGGCGACCTACGTCGAGCTCTCCCGCAAGATCGCCGACGGGAGCTTCAGCGGTCCGTTCTACTACCAGCCGTTCTACTATGCCGCTTTCCTTCCGGCGATAATATTCGTGTTCGGCAAGGGGGTTCTGCCGGTCCTGCTCGTGCAGTCCTTCATCTCCGCGCTGACGGTTCTTTTCGCCGCGCTGTCCGCCGCCATGCTTGGTGGAAGGAGGGCCGGACTCATCACTGCTGTTCTCGCCGCGTTCTCGTCATGCCTATGCCTCTACGTGCCCTATCATCTGATAGAGACCATGCAGGCATTCTGGATAGTGCTGATCGCGTATGTCTCCATCCTAGCGTCGAGGCGGGGGGACTGGCGGCTATGGGGCGTCTGCGGGCTCATCGTGTCGTTCTCGATACTGAGCCGGGGCAACGTATGGTTTCTCGTGCCCGGTATCGCGCTGGCATCATTTCTGGGCGGCAGGCGCGGGGGGCGGCCAATCCTTTTTCCCCTGCTCTTTCTCGCAATGGTCGTTCTTCCGCAGCTTCCGTTTTCCTACTGGAATCATATCAGGACAGGGAAGCTGTCTGGGCCTTCCACCGCGGCCGGAGCCGTCCTGGGGCTTGGGAACACGCCGGAGGCTCCCCCCGGCGGACGGAACCCGGGGCTGGGGCCGGGTCCGATGGAGTATCCGGAGACATATCTGGACTGGTCCGGGGAACAGAACGGCACAGGCATTGTTGAAAGGATACGCAAATGGGCGTTTTCCGAGCCGCTGGCCTTTTTGGAACTTCAGTTCAGGAAGGCTCTTCTCTTCTGGGACCACCGCGAGATACCGAACAACATCGCATTCGAGCACAACGGGATGAAAAGCCTGGTCTGGCGCTTTCTCTGCTTCGTCCCCACGTCGGTTCTGCTCTGCGGCTTCGTGGCCTGGGCGGTCTCCACTTTTTTGAAATTCGCCGAAAAATTCCGTCCGCGGAAACTTGCAGCACCAACCGCACAGATGTTTTCGCCCACTCTCCTCTGCGCCTGCTGCGTCCTGGCCTACTGGCTTGCAACGGCGGCCTTCTACAACCTGGCCAGATTCAGGAATCCATCCCTTCCGCTGCTTGCGATTTTCGCAGGGATATTCGCTGCCGACGCGCTCAGGACTCTCCGATCCGGGGATGAAAGCAGGGCACGAAGGATCAGGATTGCAGTCCTCTCCATGGTCTTCGCCGTCTTCGTGGTATTCTTCTCGTTCGATGCCTACAGGTATTACGAGCCGTGGATCATGAAGGTGGCGCGCCCGCACGGGACGCGTGTGGAGCTCTCCGGCGGCAGGACGCTGATTCTGGACAACGGTCCCTTCACCTTTGGCGGCTGGGAGATGCTGGAGCTGAAGGAGGGCATGCGGATAGAGAAGATATTCGACATTGGCGGACTCGGCCATGGCAGAACCGCGAAATTCGCGCTGGACCTCTTCTTCCTGGTCCCCGGAGAGATGATCTTCGACATGAACGGAAAGGAATGCAGTGTCTCGGCGGAAAACGGAGGCCAGCTCAAGAAAATACTGGAGCTCGGAGAGCTCGACAGGCCTGTCGCGGCAATCACTGTGAAGCGCCTGGACTGCCAGCCATTCGTGCTCCTCGACAGGCAGAGGAACTACCGCCGGACGCTGCTGGACGGCAAACCCGCCGGCGGCGAGCTCGTCTCAAGCTTGAATCTTTTCGACAAGCACGATGGGAAGACCAAGGGACCATGATGGATCGCAAATTAAAGATATGCCACGTGATAACGCGAATGATCGTAGGCGGGGCGCAGGAGAACACATTGCTTACGGCGATCGGGCACGTGATGAACGGGCATTCATGCACGCTGGTCACCGGACCATCGCCCGGGCCGGAGGGGGAGCTTCTGCGCAAGAGGCGCACCCCGCCAGAACTGGAGCTGGTCGAGTGCCCCCATCTCCGCAGGGAGATAGATCCGCTATGCGATCTGAAAGCCTGCTTCTGGCTGAGACGTTTCTTCAAGAAGGGCAATTTCGACGTGGTCCACACCCATAGCTCGAAGGCGGGGATAGTCGGCAGGGTCGCCGCCAGCTCAGCAGGAGTGCAGGCGGTTCTGCACACTGTCCACGGCCTCGCCTTCCATCGCTACGAGAATAGGATAAAAAACGCAATATACATCCTGGCCGAACGCTGGGCGTCGAAAAGATGCGACAGCATCCTGGCGGTCGCGCAGGCAATGGTGGAGCAATCTGTCTCCGCGAAAATCGCAAACAGGGACAAGTTCAAGGTCGTCTACAGCGGAATGGAGCTTGAGCCGTTCCTGGACAATTCCGCCCGGCGTTCGCGGACGAGGCGCAGCCTGGGCATCGCCGAAAACACCCCCGTGGCCGGAACCGTGGCCAGACTCTTCCCGCTGAAGGGCTACGAGGACTTCGTTCCCGCCGCCGCGAAAATCGCAGAGAGAATCCCCGGCGTGGAGTTCCTGGTCGTGGGGGACGGCGTGATGAGGCGTGATGTCGAGGAAGAGGCGAAAAGTCTCGGGCTGAAATTCCACTTCGCCGGCCTCGTGGCCCCGGACAAGGTGGCCGACTACATCTCCGCGATGGACTTGCTGGTCCACCTGTCCTTGCGCGAGGGCCTCCCCAGGGCGGTGGTGCAGGCGCTGGCATCGGGGATTCCGGCGATAGCCTACAACCTGGACGGCGCACCGGAAGTAATCATCGAGGGCAGAACAGGGCATCTCGCACCCCCCCGCGACATTGATTCGGTTGCGAATTTCGCAGAAGCTCTCCTCTCCGATCCCCCGTCGCGGATGCGGATGGGCGAGGAAGGCAGACGCATCGCGAGGGAGAACTTCGACTGGCGCAGGATGGTCGCTGAGATCGAGGCGGAATATTTCCGGATTCTGCGCTGACCAGTCCTCGGCGCCATGCCAAATCGCTCAAGCCTGGAGCGCCGGCAGCGGGCTTCCATAGACATCCTCGGAAACTCTGCTGAATTCC
>DYMC01000203.1 GCA_020721745.1 Lentisphaera sp.
CAGGTCATCGGTTCAAATCCGATCATTGGCTCCAGCCTCCGCAGGTAACGGACTGTTAATAATGATTTATCATCCACAAAAAAGAAAAGAAATGGGGGCGGCCCCCGCACGCAACGTAAAAAAGGTAGGACGGGTTTTAACCCGTCAACAAGTAGGCCGTTTTTTTTATGGCCGATTCAGAGGCGAAACGGCTCGGACAGGCAAACCGGCACCTGTTTTTAAATCAACCGTCGGAATAAATTCCGACATACTGAAGAAAACGTCGGGTTGAAACCCGACATACCTTATGAGCATTGGCGCCAGTCTGCGTTTCTTATTGAATGGCGGAGATATTAAGCAGGTATTTTTTCAGACTGCCTGCTGTCTTTTCCGCAGCCTGCCTGCCTTTGCCGGAATCAGGCACCCGAAGATAAGGCAGCATGAGCGATCGCCCAGTTATCACTTGCTTGATCCGAACTGCTAAATACTTAAACAGATTGGCACCGATTCTTGCGGTCTAGGTTCATCCTGCGATGAAGTTTTGGACGAAGTCGAGGTCGGCAGGGAGGAGCCTGTATCTGGTGATTTCGCGCAGCGGCACCCATTTGAACTCCTGTCCGTCGAGAGGCCTGAGCTGGGAATTCATTTTGAGGAATGCCCTCACGAAAAAGAGCCTCACTTTTTTGCCCGGATACTCGTAGTCGGCGCGGAATATTGTGTCGAGGGCAATGATGTCGGCATCGAGCTCTTCCTTCAGCTCCCTCTCCGCGCATGACGCCGGGGTTTCACCATCGTGGATTTTCCCGCCCGGAAACTCCCAGTATCCAGAACCCTCCGCAGCAGCGGGCCTGCTGGAGAGCAATATCATCCCGGAGGAACGGACGACCGCGGCCGCCACCGGGACAAGGCGTGTTTGTGGAAGCGGGGTCATCTTTCTCCGGCCACAGTGACTTTCACGGTCTCCGGCGTGACCGATATGAGCTTGACCTCGGGACTGGCGATGTGGCACTCGACCCTGCAGTCAAGTTCGGCGCCATTGGTGTCTTTTTCGACCTTCACGAAGGGAGTGACGGCGGTCCCATCCATAGTCTCGATGATGCTCACAGGTCCGGAGACCGTGACATCCACGTTGGTCGGCATCATTTTCCGCGAGGAGGACGAGGAGCCGTAAGGCGCCATGATCGAGACAGGCAACCCCTTGAATACCCTCCTCTGGTTCTTCCTGTAGACCTCGACATGGACGTTAACCTTGTCCGGGACGAGTCGGAAGCCCCTGCCGGGTGTCTCGACGCGGCATAGCTTCTCGAAACTCTCCTTTATCGAGGTGTCAAGGACTATCTGCTCGGTGTGGACCTGCTTCAGGCTCCTCAACGCGCTTTCGGGGCCATAGACCGAGACCCTGGAGGGGCTTGGGACTACCTCGCCATTCGCGAAATCGTCGGAAAGCGAGCCGGTCATCCTTCCGACCACGGGAAGTTCGCGGCTATTGCGCCTGTCTATCTTCAGCATGATCTTGTCGGGATCCATCGAAAGTATCTTTATGCCGAACGGCTTCTGTATCTCCGCATCCCTGAGCATGTCGTATTCCACAAACTTCTCGCCCTCGGGGGGCTTCTGCGGGAGGCGTATCGTGATGCGGATGTCGGATGGCGACAGCAGGCCCCTGCGCTGCGATAGCGTGCGGACTGTCATGTTCACCGTCCTCTGGGCCGGCTCCTCCGTGCACACTGTCGAGAGGTTCTCCTCTATCCTGACCGGAATGCCCCTGACTATCTCCTCGTTCCCAATCTGCATTGATATCTTCCACCAGACGAGCATTGCGAAGAGAAGCGCGATGGCCTTTCTCAGAAAGTCAACCCTTATGAAATCCGGTATGTATTTCATGCTTCCGTCCTGCGGTCATTCCTGGCTTTGCGAGGGCTGGAACGGCTGCTCCCCCTCGACGATGTTGAATATCTCCCCAATCGCGCTTCCCGTCCGGCTGAACAGAAGAGCCCTGAGAAAGCGGGCCAGCTTCTCCGCGCTAAGGTCGTGGATCATGCTCCCCTTGCACGCTATGCTTATGCCGCCTGTCTCCTCGGACACAACCACGGCGACCGCGTCGGTCTCCTCGGTTATTCCGATCGCCGCCCGATGTCTGGTCCCCATGGAGCTTGCGATATCGGGATTCTGGGAGAGCGGGAAGATGCAGTGGGCCGACACCAGCCTGTCGTTCTCGATCGCAACCCCGCCGTCGTGAAGGCTGGTGTTCTTGCTGAAAATCGTCTCGATGAGCTTGTGGCTCACCCTGGCGTCAATCCTGACTCCGCTTGCGAGTATGGCCCTCATTCCAATCTGCCGCTGGAAGACTATCAGCGCCCCGGTCTTGGCCCTTGACATGCCGGACACGGCCATGACCACCTCGGATATGGTCTCCTCCCTCCTTTGTCTCCTCGAGAAGGGATTGCTGCTGCCTATCTGGGCGAAGGCTCTCCTGAGCTCGGGCTGGAATATGACCACAATCGCTATTGGGAAGACGGTCCAGACCCCCTTGAGCAACTCGGCCAGGACCATCAGCTTCAAGACCTCGGTGGTGACCGTGAGGAGGAGGAGGGCTACGATTATTCCCGCCAGGACATTCGCCGCCCTCGTCCCCCTGAGGAAGAACAGCCCTTGGTAGATCACTACGAAAAGTATTGCAATCTGAAGAGGAACCGACGCATAGTCCCATATCGGGCCCAACGCCGCAATGTAGTCGTGGATGAAACTCATGCTCCCCCCATGGACCGCGCCAATTTCAGCACCTGGACATTCTCGCGCACGTCATGCACCCTCAGGAAATGCAACGACTGCAACGCGAGCTGAAAGGACAATGCGCAAGTCGCTGGAATCCTGTCCGCCGGATCCCTTGCCCCCGTGAACTCCCCAATGAATGACTTTCTCGAATGCCCGATCAGCAAAGGACGCCCCAAGGGGAGAAATCTAGTCCAGTTCGCGATAATTTCCAGACTCTGTTGCGCGTTTTTAGCAAAACCGACTCCGGGGTCAATGACAATCGCCTCTCTTTTCAGCCCGCATTCCAGCGCGGTTTCGATGGAGCGCCGCAAATCCTCCCCGACCTCGGAAATGAGATCGCGATATTCGCAAAGGCTCCTCATCGTTGCCGGGGTCCCGCGCATGTGCATGAGGATGATCCCGGCGCCGAATCTGGCGCATATCCTTCCGAGCTCCTGCGAATTTCGCAGACCGCTGATGTCGTTTATGATGTCCGCTCCGGCCTCGAGTGCCGCTTCCGCGACGGAATTCTTGGTCGTGTCCACGCTTATCACCGCGTCGGGACGCGAGTTCCGGAGAGCAGCGACGAGCGGAAGCACCCTCCGCGCCTCCTCCTCGTCAGACACGGGGGCCGAGCCCGGCCTGCTGGACTCTCCTCCGATGTCAATGATGTCGGCTCCTTCGTCGAGCATCCTCAACGCATGTTTCAGCGCTTCGTCCTGATTGAAATGCTCGCCGCCGTCGCTGAAAGAATCCGGTGTGATATTCAATATCCCCACGACTCTTGTCCGGTCGCAATCGAAGGATTTGCCCCTGAATTCGAACTTCATCATGGCATATGTATAGCTTCCGAATGCCTATATGCAAATCCTTGCGCGGAATGACACCGTATCAGTAGCTCTTGGGGTCACACCTGGGCTGTTAAAAAGAAGCCGCTTTTTTGATGTTTTCCGAAAAATAT
>DYMC01000011.1 GCA_020721745.1 Lentisphaera sp.
GCGGAGCCCCAATTCGGAATTACAGGATTATGACAAGTAGAATGAACTCAGAAGGTCAGGTCTCCAAATAGGGACGCGACCAAAACCGGAGGATTTCTTCGTCGAATTGCTTGACAAGGACATACGAACGGCGTAGCCAGCCCGCCCCGTGGAAGCGTTCAAGAGGACGTATTCAGTAAACTGCGTTGGAATTACACAAGGAAGGTGTATTTTAATTACCCCCATTTCGGGCCAAAAGGGAGTTCCACCTGATTCCGTGAAGCTAGCTCCGGCGATGCAAATGCAAGGCGACAAGACGAAGCTGTATTAAAATACTGCAAGTTGAAGTCAACGAAGCAGTTGTGTCGCCGTAGCTAGCTCCCTTTCGGGTGGATTCGACATAAAAACAAAGGCCAACGCAATGTGATTTTTGTGAATTCATATATCTTCTTTATTATCAATGTATTAACCGTAAATTTTATCGAATCCATCACGGATTCAGGTTCCACATTATGAAGACATGCATGCTGACCGGCATTAGAAGGCTCGAAATGATGGAGATCCCGGCCCCCGACATCAAATCTCCCGGCTCGGTCCTGGTCAAGATGAAGTCAGTCGGAGTCTGCGGCTCAGATGTCCACTACTATCACACCGGCAGGATAGGAAGCCAGATAGTCAAATTCCCGTTCCCGGTCGGGCACGAGTGCGCGGGGCTTGTCGAAAAAGTCGGGAAGGATGTCAAGACCCTCAAGCCCGGCGACAGGGTGGCGATAGAACCGGCGATGTCATGCGGAGTCTGCGACCAATGCCTTGCGGGCCGCGAACACACATGCAGAAAGCTGCGCTTCCTGGGATGCCCCGGACAGGCCGAAGGCTGTCTCTCCGAATACATCGTCATGCCCGAGAAATGCTGCCTGAAAATCCCTGAGAAGATGTCCTTCGACGAGGCGGTCATATCCGAGCCCCTCGCCATAGGCGTATATGCCGTAAAAAAATCGCTTCCGATGAAAGGCGCGAAAATCGCAATACTGGGCTCGGGCCCCATTGGGCTCAGCGTCCTGTCGGCCGCGAAACTGCAGGGGGCGGAGAGGATATATGTCACGGACAAGATAGACGACCGCCTGGAGATGGCGAAGAAATTCGGAGCTTCCTGGACGGGGAATCCGGACAAGTCAGGCGTAGTGGAGGAAATCAGAAAGAACGAGCCGTCCCTTCTCGACGCTGTATTCGAGTGCTGCGGACAGCAGGACGCCCTTCTCCAGGCCGTTGACCTCCTCAAGCCCGGCGGGAAGATAATGATAATCGGCATACCTCCCGAACTCGATTTCTGGCGGATCCCGGTGGACAAGATGCGCCGGAACGAGATATGCATACAGAATATCCGCAGGCAGGTCCGTTGCACCCATGCCGCCCTCGACATGATCGCTGGCAGGAAGATAGACTTTAGGCAGATGATCACACACAATTTCCCGTTCGAGAAGACGCAGGAGGCCTTCGATCTTGTCGCCGGATACAAGGACGGCGTCGTGAAGGCGATGATAAATTTTGAATAAGGAGCATGGTCGAAAACAAATGGGAATCGAAATATTCAAAAATAATAGGAGTTTATGAAAATGACGGATAATTTGGAAACGCAACTGTCGAGTTTTAGCGCCGCCGAGAGGGGCTTGGCTTTGAGGCAGATCGCAGAGCGCACAAACGCAATGAAATTTCCCAGCAGCGAAAATGTCAACATGCATTTCCACAGCTTCTACAGCTTCAACGCCGAGGGATGGTCGCCGAGCAGAATTGCGTGGGAGGTCAAGAAGAGCGGGCTCCACGCATCGGGGATAGTTGACTTCGACGTGATTGACGGCATGGACGAGTATCTTGCTGCGGCGGAGCTGCTCGGAATCAGGGCCAGCGTAGGCGTGGAGTCGAGAACATTCTTTGCGAAATTCGCAGATGCCGAGATGGACTCTCCCGGGGAGCCCGGCGTGAACTATGTGATGGGAGTCGGATTCACGGGGCACTTCTCCGCGTCCTCGCCCCAGGCGCTCAAGCTGGCGCAGTATCGCGAGAACGCGCGCCAGAGAAATTTGGCCCTCATATCGAGGATAAACGCGAAGGTTCCTGAAATCGCCCTCGACTACGAGAAGGATGTCATCCCTCTGACACCGTCCGGGAACGCGACCGAGAGGCATATAATCACGGCATACGCGGAGAAGTCAATGAAGGCGTTCAGCGGGAAGTCGAAGGCGTTCTCATATCTTTCGTCGGTTCTCGGGAAGGGGGCGGCGGAGATCGAGGAGCTTTTCACTAAGTCGCGTCCGGCCTTCGACGAACTGCTGCGCGCGAAATTCGCAAAGAAAGGCGGCATAGGATATGTCCAGCCATCCCAGGATACATTTCCCCCGATGAGGGAATTTCTCGCCTGGGTGAAGTCGGCCGGCGCGATTCCTACCGAGGCCTGGCTCGACGGCACCACGAAGGGGGAATCGCTGGGAATCAAATATCTGGAGGCATCGCGCGCCGAGGGCTCCGAGGCGCTGAACATAATTCCCGACCGCAACTGGAACATAAAGGATCCGGAGGTGAAGAAAATCAAAGTTGCGAAACTCGCGGAAGTCGTGGCCGCGGCGGACAAGCTCGATATGCCGATATTCATAGGAACGGAGATGAACAAGGCCGGACAGCCCTTCGCAGACCAGATCAATTGCGAGGCTCTCGCCCCGCACAAGAAGTCCTTCATCAAAGGTGCCGCGATAGCCGTCGGACAGAGCCTGCTTGCGAAATTCGCAAAGTTCTCATATTCAGGTGAAAAGGCGGCCGCGCATTTCAAGTCCGTCTCGGAGAAGAACATCTTTTTCGAAAGCGTAGGGGAGCTCCCTCCGCTCGATTCTGGATTGTCAGCCAGGCTGTCAGCGCTTTCGCCCGACGCCGCATTTGCGAAATTCGCGGATTCGGCGAAGGCCGGAAGATGGATGCTCTGAGAATTGATCTTGACATGTTTTATTCGCCGGATAGGTTACGGAAGACAAGAATTTGGTGGCTTATGTCCAGATCGTTGCGTTGCGAGTTGAATTCCTTTTAATGCTAAATTGCCGGAGTATTTGAAATGACTGCCGAGCCCACAATCATCTGTCCGAAATGCAAAACTGAGATCAAGCTCACTGAATCGCTGGCCGCCCCCTTGCTTGAGGCAACGAGAAAGGACTTCGAGCAGCGCTTGGCGGCGAAAGACGAGGAAATGGTCAAGCGGGAAGAAGCACTCCGCAAGGCTCAGGAGACTGTCGAGGATCAGGTTGCTGAGAAATTGAAGAAAGAACGGACGAAGATCGCGGCGGATGAAGCTCGAAAGGCCAAGCTGTCCTTCAGTAGTGAACTGGAGCGAAAAGCAAAAGAACTCGAAGAAACTCAGGAAATCCTGAAGCAACGTGATACCAAACTTACCGAGACACTGAAAGCTCAAGCCGAACTCCTGAAGAAACAGAGGGAATTGGAGGATGCAAAACGGGAAGTCGAACTGACGGTAGAAAGCCGCATCCAAGCCGGTCTCGCCAGCGTACGCGAGCAGGCTCGAAAGGAGACTGAGCAAAAGCTGGCGCAAGAGGTCAAAAACCGCGACCGGGCCATCTCCGAGATGGGCGACAAGCTTGCCGTGGCGCAGAAAGCCCAGGCGGAGTTGATCAAGAAGCAACGCGAACTGGACGACGCGAGGAGGGAGATGGATCTGACCATTGAAAAGAGGGTCCAGGAATCGCTTGGTATCGTCCAGGACAAGGCTAGGAAAGAGGCCGAGGAATCTCTCAAGCTGAAGGTGGCTGAAAAGGAACAGACCATCGTCTCGATGCAACGTCAGATCGAAGACCTCAAACGACGTGCCGACCAAGGGTCGCAGCAGTTGCAGGGTGAAGTCCAGGAATTGGAACTGGAAGCCATGCTTCGAGCGAAGTTCCCGATGGATTCCATTGAACCTGTGCCCAAGGGCGAACATGGCGGCGATTTGCTTCAGCGCGTCGTAGGCCCTTTGGGCCAGCACTGCGGCACTATTCTCTGGGAGTCCAAGCGAACCAAGAACTGGAGCGATGGCTGGCTGGTCAAGCTTCGCGAGGATCAGCGGACGGCAAAGGCGGAAGTTTCCGTGCTGATGACACATGTCCTGCCGAAAGGCATGGATTCATTCGGCCCTGTGGACGGTGTCTGGGTAACCCCGCCGAGGACGGTTCTCCCGGTCGCGCTGGCCTTGCGCCAGATGATCGTGGAAGTGTCGCTGGCCCGGCAATCCTCGGAAGGCCAGCAGACCAAGATGGAACTCGTCTACCAGTATCTCACCGGCCCAAGGTTCCGTCATCGAGTCGAAGCCATTGTCGAGGCATTTTCGTCCATGAAGGAGGATCTCGACAAAGAGAAGAAAGCCATCATGAAGCAATGGGCGAAGCGTGAGGGGCAGACCGAACGCGTCCTCCAGGCCACTGTTGGCATGTACGGAGACCTTCAGGGCATAGCCGGGAAGAGCCTGCAGGAGATTGAGGGACTGGAAATGAAAGTGTTACTGGAAGGGGGAGCAGAGTGAAATTGAAGGGGATAAAACTACAGAACTTTCGGGGATACCAAAACGAGACCATCGGCGATTTCGATGATGTTCCATTGATGCTCGCGCAAACACTTCACACATTAGATTCCAGTGCTTCGGCGTGGAGCGCCGTTACCGAGGAAAACAAAAAGGAAAAGGCACGACGAGCCAAGCGACGCCTCAATCAGGAGTGCGTGGATAAAATGACGGTTGCGCTTTTAGCACAGACTGACCCGAATGAAGAAATCCCAAGCTGGCTGAAAGCTGTTGGTGTAAAACTGGCATGACACTCAACAAAAAGCAAAAACTTGAATTGACATGGATAGGTAAAGAGAACCGGCCGAAGCTGGAGCCGCGTATTTTGCTGGAGGATCCGGAAAAGTCTTATCACGCCAAGCACCGCATAGGGGGAAATGACATCTTCGACAACCGCCTGATCTTCGGCGACAACCTCCTCGCCCTGAAAGCACTCGAACAGGAATTCGCTGGGAAGATCAAGTGCGTATTCATTGATCCTCCGTATAACACAGGAAGTGCATTTGAGCATTATGACGACGGAGTCGAGCACTCAGTCTGGCTTTCGTTAATGCGGGATCGGCTGGAGCTTTTGAGAAACCTTATGAGCTCCGATGGTTCAATATGGATCACCATAGACGACAACGAATTACATTACTTGAAGGTGCTGTGCGACGAAATCTTCGGTCGCTCAAACTTTGTAATTCAGAATACCGTGAAACGGAGCGCACCAACTGGCCACAAGGCCATAAATCCGACACCCGTTCAGGTTGCGGACTATGTCATTGTCTATGCGAAAGATCGTGCATCTTGGACTTATAGGCCCCAGTTTACATAGCGCGACTTTGATAAAGCTTATAACAAATTCCTAGAAAACTATGATGCCAGTCCAAAAGGTTGGCGCATTATTACGTTGAATGCTGCTCTGAGGGCCCTCAACCTATCGCTTGATGAATGCGTCCAAAGATTTCCAGAGCGAATAATCCGCTTTGCACAACCGAACTATGATGCTGTTGGAAAAGAAACCAAGGAGCTTATTCTTGAGTCGAGGAAGCATTCTGACCGTATCTTCATACAGAAGCGTGAAGACCACGCTGACATCTATTTGCTGAGAGGCGACCGCATTCTCTTCTATAAGGACAAGCTTCGACAAATTGACGGGAGGATAGTGACGGGCGAACTACTGACAAACGTCTGGCTCGACATCCCTTACCAAGGGATCGCAAACGAAGGTGATGTTGTGTTTCCGAAGAGCAAGAAACCGGAGAAACTTCTTCAGAGGGTAATTGACATTTCGACCAATCCCGGCGACTTGGTTCTCGATTCTTTTGCCGGTTCCGGGACGACTGGTGCTGTTGCGCAGAAGATGGGGCGGCGTTGGATCATGGTGGAATTGGGCGAGCATTGTCATACGCATATCATTCCGCGGATGAAGAAGGTCATTGATGGAGAAGACAAGGGAGGGATAACTGAGGCGGTAGGATGGAAGGGGGGCGGCGGATTTCGTTACTACCGGCTGGCACCGTCGTTGCTTGAGAAGGACAAGTGGGGGAACTGGATCATCAACAAGGAATACAATGCGGCGATGCTGGCGGCGGCATTGTGCAAGCTCGAAGGATTCATCTACGCGCCGAGTGATGCGGTCTATTGGCAGCACGGGCACTCGACGGAGCGGGATTTTGTCTATGTGACCACGCAGAATCTCGGGCATGAGCAGTTGCAGGCTTTGAGCGACGAGGTCGGCTCTGACCGTTCATTGCTGGTGCTCTGTTCCGCATTCCGTGGAAAACCGGACCAGTACCCGAATCTGACAGTCAAGAAGATTCCCAATGCCGTGTTGAAGAAATGCGAATGGGGGCACGACGATTACTCGCTGCAGGTGGAGAATCTGCCCAAGCCGCCGCCAAAGACTGGACAAATGGATTTGTTCGGAGAGGATGGGGAGTGATGAAAAAGCCAAAATCCAGACCTCTTTCCATACTGCGGGAAGAGAAAATCAAAGAGAGGGGACAGCCTCTTTTTGAGAGGGTGCGCTCAATTTGGGAAGCATCACGCACAAAAGCGGCGCGTTCCGTGAATACCGCACATGTCTGCGCCAACTGGCTGATCGGGAGGGAAATCGTAGAGGAAGAACAGAGGGGGGCCAAACGGGCGGATTATGGAAAGGAAATCCTCAAGTCGCTATCGGGCAATATGAGCAGAGAATACGGCACCGGATTTTCGGTGTCAGCACTTCAATACATGCGCGCCTTCTTCCTTAAATATCCGGCACTTATTGGAAAACAACACGCGGCGCGTGTTGTTTTGGGCGACAACAGCTTGCCGCCATTCCCTGACATTCAACACGCACTGAGTGTTGAATCTTGTAATGCATTGGAAGACAGTGGATTGCAGATTGGCCACGCAGTGCATGACCAATTGCTTGCACATGAAGAAGCTTGGAAGCCAGGCCGTCTGCATTCTCGGCTTTCATGGATGCATTACCGCACGTTGTTGCGGGTGGAGAGGGAGGATGTGCGTGCTTTCTATGAAATTGAGGCCATCAGGAACGGCTGGTCAGGGCGTCAGCTTGAACGGCAGATCAATTCCCTCCTGTTCGAAAGATTGCTGAAGAGCCGTGACAAGGCCGGGGTTTTTGCTCTCGCCAACAAGGGGCTGGTGGTGGAGGATCCGGTGGATGCTTTGAAGGACCCTTATATTTTGGAATTCCTCGATCTGCCGGAATCGGAACGCCTGAGCGAAACCCGTATCGAGGAGGCGCTTATTGGCCAGATACAGGCGTTCCTGCTTGAGCTCGGGCATGGATTTGCATTTGTTGGACGGCAGAAGCGCCTTACGCTTGAAGGCGATCACTTCTACCCTGATCTTGTTTTTTACCACATTGCGCTCCGCTGCTATGTCATCATAGACCTGAAAACCGGAAAACTGACACACGCAGACCTCGGGCAAATGCAGATGTATGTGAACTATTACGACCGTGAAATTGCCGGCTCCAAAGATAATCCGACGGTCGGCTTAATCCTCTATACCGACAAGAACGACACCATGGTTCGATATGTGCTTAACGAGAAGAACCGCCGGATTTTCACAAGTCGCTATCAGACACAACTGCCTAAAGAGGATGAGTTGAAGGCTGAAATTCGTCGAGAGCTTAATCGTCTGGCTTTGCCGGAAGGAGGCAAGTAATGAACCGTGAAGTCAACAGTATTTCGGGTCGTCTCAGCCTCCGCCATCCGCAGCGCCGGTCGCTGGAAATACTCGACCGCATCACGGAAATTATTCCGCCGAAGAAGGGCGCAGGGCTTCAGGCGGCTCTGGAGGCTATACGCAGCGAGTTTCCGACGGTGACCGACTTCGAGCGGGAATTTCCTTCGCTTTGCTTCGCCCTGGCCACCGGCGTAGGTAAGACACGGCTTATGGGGGCGTTCATAAGCTATCTGCACCGAGTGCACCACATCAACCATTTTTTCGTGCTGGCACCGAACCTGACGATCTACAAGAAGCTATTTGACGACTTTACGCCGAATACGCCGAAATACGTCTTTCCCGGCATCGAGGAATTCGCAACGGAACCGCCGGTACTGATTACAGGCGACAACTTCGAATCCGGTGTGGGTGTAAGGAAAAATGCTTTGCCTGGTATGGATCTAGGGGTGCATATCAACCTGTTCAACATCTCCAAGATTTCAGCAGAGGTCAGAGGAGGGAAGGCACCGCGCATCAAACGGCTATATGAGTATATTGGTGAAAGCTATTTCGAATACCTGTCCAACCTGGATGACTTGGTCTTAATCATGGACGAGTCGCACCGCTACCGGGCATCAGCCGGAATGCGGGCTATCAACGAACTCAAACCGGTGATGGGGCTGGAACTGACGGCGACGCCGTTTGTCGAGACAAGCAAAGGGGCCATTGCCTTCAGAAACGTCATTTATGACTATCCTCTGGCAATGGCGATGCAGGACGGATTTGTCAAAGAACCTGCGGTGGTCACCCAGAAGAATTTTGACCCGAAGCAGTTCACCTCGGAACAAATTGAGAAGATCAAGCTTGAGGACGCTGTGCGCATTCATGAGAACACGAAAGTCGAATTGGAAACTTACGCGCGCCAGAATGACCGGAAAATTGTCAAGCCGTTCATGCTGATTGTCGCCCGGGATACCACGCATGCCGGACAGCTTATGCAGTTGATACAGTCCGCCCAATTCTTTTCTGGACGCTATAAGGACAAGGTCATACAAGTGGATTCCAGCAAAACAGGCGTGGAAGAGGACGAGATGGTTGAGAGGCTGTTGAAGGTGGAAAGTCCGGACGAGCCGACCGAAATTGTGATTCACGTCAACATGCTCAAAGAAGGGTGGGATGTGACAAACCTCTATACGATTGTCCCGCTCCGGGCCGCAAACGCCCGCATCCTGATCGAGCAGTCCATCGGACGGGGTTTGCGTCTGCCTTATGGGAAACGCAGCGGTATCAGCGCTGTAGACCGCCTGAGCATTGTCGCCCATGACCGTTTCCAGGAAATCATTGATGAGGCGAACCGGCCCGATTCCACCATCCATTTGCAGCAAGTCATTCTTGACCCGGGCACTGATTTGAGAGGATCCAGATCTGTTGTCGCCCAATCCAATCTCGACAAGCAGATTTCCGGTACACCCCCGCAAATTGTTTCGGGCACGAAGCCCGCTGCACAGACATTGCCTGTATTTGCCAACGAGGCGGAGCGCAAGGTTGCGCAGATAGCGGTAGAAGTGATCAAAAAGCATGAGAGCCTGGCAACGTCAAAACTACTTCTCACTCCTGATGTCCAGAGTAAGATAGCCGCCGAGGTTGCCACTGCCGTCGCTCCTGTTCAGCAGAACTTGCCGGGCGTGACTGAGCCGACAAACATTGCCGCAGTTGTCGCGAAGACCTCCGAGCTGGTCATCCAGCAAACCATAGACATACCCCGGATTCTCATTGTTCCCAAAGGGCAGGTCACGACCGGATTTCACCATTTCTCTCTCGATTGCTCAGGCATTCACTACCAGCCGGTTGAGCGCGACCTGCTCATCCAGCACCTTCGAACCCATGCTCAGGAGACACTGAGCTATGGAGAAAAAGCCAGGCAGGAAGTCCGGGATGAAGACTACATTGTGGGAGGACTGGTGGACTTCGACGATATTTCCTATGACGAACATTCCGACTTGCTTTATGATCTGGCCGGCCAGATGGTGGCGCACCTGCGCTCCTACCTCTCCGAAGACAATGCCCGTAATGTCCTGATCTATCATCAAAAGCAACTCGCCGCACTTATCCATGCGCAGATGCAGGGACATCAATGGGAGAAGGCGACGAACTATGACGTGGTTGTGACGAAGGGATTCACGGAGATCAAACGTCCGGTCTTTACGGTCAGAGAAGGTGCTGCCATTTATAACTTCCGTCAAACGGTGACAAACAAAGCAAATATCCAGCAACTTGTTTTTGGAGGTTTCCAGCGCTGTCTTCTTGATGTGCAAAAATTCCAGTCTGACGCGGAACGCAAACTCGCCATAATCCTCGACCGGGAATCGCTGAAGTGGTTTCGCCCGGCCAACGGGCAGTTCCAGATTTTTTACAAATCAGGAATTGAGCAGAGGGAATACATCCCCGACTTTGTCGCCGAAACCGAAACCTGCATGTTTTTGTTGGAGCCCAAGGCCAAGAACGAGATGAATGATGCCGACGTGCTGGCCAAAAGAGATGTCGCTGTAAAATGGTGCGGTCACGCCTCGGCTCATTCCATCGCCAATGGCGGAAAACCTTGGAAGTATCTTCTCATCCCCCATGATTCAATTACCGAAAATATGACCTTGGACGGATTGGCTAGCCAGTTTACAGTTGTGCAATGAAGCAGTATGTCCTGAAAGGCGTTGATCAACCTTGCGGTCTTCTCATTATGGCGACGATGTCCCTGGGTGATTTTTTGAATGTGCCCGCGAAGCTGTCCATTGGGATTTCCCCTTTTTCGACGGCCTTCCTGATCTTGATCCTGTCGGGCTTGCCCAGTTTGCCGATGAATGGCTGGAGAACTTCCTCCAGGTCGGCCAGATGTATGCGGATTTTCCGCAAATCGAGCGAGAGGATGTCCTTATACTTGAACTTTCTCCGAATAAAAATCCGCCGGATGCGCCAAGCATCGCCGCAATCCATTGATCCGCCATTCCAGATGGCGACAAAATGTCGCATGTGGCTTTGATGGGGGGTAGAGCTTTAAGTAATTGTATATCAATTAGATAACTGCGTCTGCACAGATGTTGGCAGGTTTCCTGCTGTTTATTCTGTCTCAAAACATTGGGGGTATCATGATGAATGCGGATAAATTTACGAACAAGGCGAGGGAAGTTCTGATGGAGGCGCACAATTGCGCTGTGAAGTTCAAGCACCAGGAGCTTCGTCCGAGCCATCTTTTCCATGCGTTGCTGTCGTCGGACGGGCCTGTGGACGAGGCACTGAGGAAGCTTGGGATATCGAAGAAGTCACTTCTTGGGGATGTCGAGAGGAAGCTGCGTTCGATTCCATCGGTCGAGGGGCCTGGAGCTGGGGAGATATATTCATCGCGGAAGTTCAGCGAGGTTCTTGTCGCCGCGGAGGAGAGGAGCAGGGGGTTGCGCGACGATTTTGTGAGTGTTGACACGATTCTTCTGGCGCTTCTGGAGACGGATCCGGAGTCTGCGGAAATCGCGGGAAGGCATGGTCTTGATCCGGCTAGATTTCTCAACGCGATGAAGGATGTCAGGGGAGGGGCGAGGGTGTCGTCGCAGGATCCGGAGGCGACGTTCCAGGCGCTGGAGAAGTATGGCAAGGATCTCACGGAGCTGGCCCGTCGCGGGAAGCTCGATCCTGTCATAGGCCGTGACGAGGAGGTGCGCAGGGTGATACAGATACTTTCCCGGCGGACGAAGAACAATCCGGTGCTCATCGGCGATCCCGGGGTTGGCAAGACCGCGATTGTCGAGGGTCTTGCGCAGAGGATAATCCGCGGCGACGTTCCGGAGTCTCTCAAGAACAGGAGGATAGTGGCCCTGGACATGGGCGCGCTGGTAGCCGGGGCGAAATTCAGGGGTGAATTCGAGGAGAGGCTCAAGGCGGTGCTCAAGGAGGTTGCCGACAAGCCCGGCGAGATAGTGCTGTTCATTGACGAGCTGCACACCATGGTGGGGGCCGGCGCCGCCGAGGGCGCGATGGATGCGGGCAATTTGCTCAAGCCAATGCTCGCGCGCGGCGAGCTTCACTGCATAGGCGCGACGACGCTGGACGAATACCGCAAGCACATCGAGAAGGATGCCGCGCTGGAACGTAGATTCCAGTCAGTCCTGGTATCCCAGCCGAGCGTCGAGGAGACAATATCCATACTCCGCGGGCTGCGCGAGAAATATGAAATACATCACGGGGTGAAGATACGCGACTCCGCGCTGGTGTCGTCCGCCGTCTTGTCCGACAGATACATAGCGGACAGGTTTCTTCCGGACAAGGCGATTGACCTGATGGACGAGGCGGCGGCGAAGCTGAGGACGGAGATAGACAGCTGTCCGGTCGAGATTGACGAGGTAGAGAGAAAACTCATGCAGCTTGAGATCGAGGCTGCTGGGCTTCGCAAGGAGAAGGACGATGCGTCGAAGAAGCGTCTTGCCGACATCGAGTTGCAGATAAAGGGCCTGAAGGACGAGAGCCGCGAACTTCGCAGGAAATGGGATGGAGAGAAAAAGTCCATCAAGGAGCTTCAGACGCTTAGGGAGAGCCTCGAACTGGCCAGGGGGTCGCTCGAGAAGGCGGAGCGCGCATATGACCTGGAAAAGGCGGCTGAGATCAGGCACGGGACCATCCCCGGCATCGAGGCGCAGATAAAGAAGGCCGAGGAAAAATACAGGAAGCCGGCCGGGCAGCCTCTTCTCAAGGAGGAGGTGACGGAGGAGGACATAGCGGAGATAATCTCCAGATGGACCGGCATACCTGTGAGCAAGCTGGTCGAAAGCGAGAAGGAGAAGATACTTTCCCTCTCGAAGAATCTCCACAGGCGTGTCGTGGCGCAGAATGCCGCGGTCGAGGCAGTGTCCGACGCCGTCCTGCGGGCGAGGGCGGGGATAAAGGACCCGAACAGGCCGATAGCGTCCTTCATATTCATGGGGCCGACGGGGGTTGGCAAGACCGAGCTTGCGCGTGCGCTGGCCGGCGAACTTTTCGACGACGAAAGGGCGATGATAAGGATTGATATGTCCGAATACATGGAGAAGCACAGTGTGTCGCGGCTGGTCGGGGCGCCTCCGGGATACGTCGGCTACGACGAGGGTGGGCAGCTTAGCGAGAGCGTGCGCAGGCGCCCGTATTCGGTTGTGCTTTTCGACGAGATAGAGAAGGCGCATCCGGATGTGTTCAACATACTTCTCCAGATACTGGACGACGGTCGGATCACCGACTCGCACGGCAGGACGGTGAGCTTCAAGAACACGATAATCATAATGACGTCCAACATCGGCGGAGCCATGCTGCAGAACGGCGACGCCGGGGACGAGTCCGTGAAGGAGAAGCTCCTCGACGAGCTGAAGCACCATTTCAGGCCGGAGTTCATAAACCGGATAGACGAGATACTGATATTCCATCAGCTCTCGAAGGATGATATCGTGAAGATAGTTGACATACAGCTTGCGAATTTCGCGGAGCGGCTGAAATCGCTGGACATATCCTTCTCCGCGGATGAGAAGGCGAAGAGGAATCTGGCGGAGCGCGGCTACGACCCGGTCTATGGTGCCCGCCCGCTCAAGCGTCTCATCGTGAAGGATGTGGAGACACCGATATCGAGGATGATGGTGTCCGGTGAAATCTCCGCCGGAAAGGCAGTGAAGCTGTCCTGCGGAAAGGATGGGCTGCGCTTCGATTCGAGATGATGCCGCAAAGTACTTGAGCGTGGACGGCTCGCGAGCCGTCAGAAGAAATGGAAGGCAGGGATTCTCCGATGGAGAACCGTTGGTGTCCGGGATCGGCGCGATGCGGCGATCGCGCCCTACCAACAAACGGGATCGGCGCGATGCCCCGATATCGTTATAATCGGGGTGAACTCTGATTGCGCCCTACCTCTCTCGCGTGGGCGACTTAATTCAGGTTAAAAGTCCTTTCCGTGGGATTCTTCAGCCTCGGTCTTGGAAAAGCGCCGGGCAGGGGATAGATTGTCTTCTTTCTTGAGGAGGGAATTGTTCCATGAATAAGATTCCTGTGATACTGGACACGGATATCGGTGGAGACATTGACGACACCTGGGCGCTGGCGCTGTTGCTGAAGTCGCCCGAGCTCGATGTCAAGCTTGTGACATCCGCCACGGCGGACACTGTCTACCGGGCTAAGATTCTGGCTAAATTTCTGGAGATGTCCGGGAGGTCTGGCATTCCGATCGGGATTGGACTGAGGCAGGCGAGCGATGGTCCGAGGGAGAGACAGGCCAAATGGGTCGAGGGATATGATCTCGACAAATATCCGGGGAAAATCCATCAGGATGGAGTTGGCGCGATGATTGAATGCGTCAGGGCCAGCCGGGAGCCCGTGACTCTGATCAGCATAGGGCCTCTTCCGAACGTGGCCGAGGCGCTTGCCAGGGCAGGGGACATTGCGGGGCGGACCGATTTTGTCGGGATGCACGGCAGTTTTGCGAAGCATCACAGGACGAATCTGCGCCTCTCGATGGAGGACGGCGCAATCCCCGAGTGGAACGTTGTATGCGACATCAAGTCGGCGCAGAGAGTTTTTTCCGCCAAGTGGCGGAGTTTCACGATAACCCCCCTTGACACCTGCGCATGGGTCGCCCTCGATGGTGAGCTATACGCCCGCTGCAGGGACAGCGTGGACAGGATGATGAAGATGGTGATGCAGAACTACTGGATATGGTCGCCCAGGAACGATGAAAGCGATCCGTCGAGGCATTCTTCGGTGCTCCATGATGTGGTTGCCGTATATCTTGCCTTCGCCCGGAAGTGGATCAAGATGGAGAAGATGAGGATTTCAGTTGACGGCAATGGCTGCACGGTGAGGGACGAGAACGGAATCCAGGCCGACGTGGCGATTGCATGGGAAAATCTGGCGGCCTTCAAGAAGTGGCTCGTCGAACGTCTTGTCTGCGCGGCATAGGGGCGACAGGCGTAAATATTCACTGAACTACGTCGTTCAGCGAATATTTGCATCCCCCAAAAACGATTTCGCATCTTATCTTAGTACGGATTCAGTAAGCGGACGCAGTTTACTGAATACGTACACGGCATTGCCCTTGCTGCGAGGAATCTGTTTCTTCCGGACAGGTCCTTTATCTGTTTGACTGCCGAGTATGCGTCGAGTTCACGGAGGAAGTCCAGCATTGCGGGGAATTGTTCCGGCGAGATCTCCGCGATCACGAAGGCGTTGTCCTTTGCGAATCCGGGAGCGTCCCGGAAGAAGCGTCGGACGATGTCGAGTCCGTCTTTCCCGCCGTCGAGCGCAGTGACAGGCTCGTATCTGCGAATTTCGCATGGGAGCCTGGGGATGTCGGCGCTGCGGACGTAGGGGAGGTTGGCGACGATGGCATCGAATTTCCTCCCTCTGAATGGGGAGAGCAGGTCGCCCTTGAAGAACCGTGCGTTTTTGATTCCCAGCTTCTTCCTGTTTTTCCTGGCGTATTGGAGGGCTTTGTCGGATAGTTCCGATGCGAGGACCTTGCAGTCCGGTCTTTCGGAAGCGATGGCGAGGCTGATCGCTCCGGAGCCGGCGCCAGTCTCGCAGAGGAGTCCTCCCTTGGGAAGATTGGCGACAGCCTCGCTGACAATCAGCT
Source organism: Lentisphaera sp. (assembly GCA_020721745.1). Classification (GTDB taxonomy): domain Bacteria; phylum Verrucomicrobiota; class Lentisphaeria; order Victivallales; family GWF2-50-93; genus DYMC01. The sequence continues at coordinate 15,360 of DYMC01000011.1, forward strand.
CTGTCTCGGGACGTGGGATGAGGACGCCTGTTCCGACATCCAGTGCAAGCTCCCTGAAATAGGCTTTGCCGAATATGTATTGGAGTGGTTCGCCGTCAGATCTGCGACGTGCGCAGGCGAAAATCCTCCTGGACTCGGACTCGTCAAGGATCCTGTCCGGGAAAAGGCTCAGCTCCGGAATCGCGAGTCCGCAAACTTCGCTGACGATGTATCTGGCGGAAAAATCAGCCTCCTCGATAGAACCCGAGAGAAATTCCGAGACGGTGTCCACTAATTCCGACATTTTCAGTTTAGCGTCCACTTTTCATTTTCTCAAGCTCTTCGTTCACATAATTGATTTTCTTCTCTGCTTCCGATGTCCTTCCTTGCTTTATGTCTTCCACAGCGCCCTTGAGCAAGTATTGATTATGCCATATCAGTTCGCTCTTTATGCCTAATCGAGCAACACGCTGTCCTGTATAAAATCCCCAAATGAAGCATGCAATAGATGAAAGCAATGCAATAAGCGAGGCTATAATTGCATATTTTGTTTTTTCTTCATAACAGTTGATTAGTATCAAAGCGGGGCCTGAAGATCGAGTCGCAGATTAATGTCTTGATCGGCAAGGCTCCCTTTGTTGCGTTATTCTAGCATATGGTCTTTGAAAATCAAAGCTGAAGGTGGTTGATTTGTGAGGGGAGGGCGGACGTAATGTGTCGGTTTTTTCTGAAACAGAGTGCGCCGTGGCGGGGATTTCCCCTGTGTCATGCGGAGAAAGTAGGTCGGTTGTTCTCTGGTGCACGGTAGGGCGGCCATTCCTGGCCGCCAGGGGAGAAGCCAAGGCGGTGGATGTCGGGCAGGAATCCTCCAAAGGAGGACAGGTGCCCAACATACTTCGGGTGCGCAAAAGTGTCGAAAAGCGCTTGAGGCCGGTCAGCGGTTGGGCGCGCTGTATTCCTCTGCGAATTTCGCAAAAGTTCCTTCGGATATGTGTTTTCTGATGTTTTGCATCAGGGAGAAGTAGAAGTGCAGGTTGTGGATGGTGAGGAGTCTGATTCCGAGCATTTCTCCGACGTTGAGGAGGTGCCGGATGTAGGACTTGCTGAAGTTTTTGCATGTGTAGCAGTTGCAGTTTTCGTCCACTGGGGAGATATCCTTCGCGTATCTGGCGGCTTTCACCGGGATGTCCTCTCCTTTGCCGACGAAGGCGGTGCCGTGTCTGGCGAGTCGTGTCGGCAGGACGCAGTCGAACATGTCCATCCCCCCGGCGACGGCTTTTACGATCTGTTTTGGCATTCCGACGCCCATGAGGTATCTGGGTTTTTCCTTTGGGAGGACTGCTTCGGTCCATCGGATGCATTCGATCATGGTCTCCTCGGGTTCGCCCACGCTGAGTCCGCCGAGGGCATAGCCGTCGAAGTCGAGTCTCACGAGTTCCTCCGCGGATTTTCTTCTTAGATCTTCGTATGTGGAGCCCTGGACTATGGCGAATATCCGCTGTCCTTCGCCGAGCTGGAATTCGCGCGATATTTTTTCCCACCGGTGGGTGGCCTCCATTGATTTCTCCGCCTCGGCGTGTGTGGCGGGGTAGGGGGTGCATTCGTCGAAGGCCATGACTATGTCGGAGCCGAGCGATTTCTGGATGGACATTGATTCGCGCGGGCCGAGGAATATGCGGCTTCCATCTATGTGTGACGCGAATTCGACCCCGCCGTCTCTGATCTTGCGTATCTTCGAGAGGCTGAATACCTGGAATCCGCCGCTGTCGGTGAGTATAGGCTTCCGCCATCCGCAGAATTTGTGGAGGCCTCCGGCGTTCTCTATCACATCCACGCCGGGGCGGGTGAGGAGATGGTAGGTGTTGGCCAGCATGATTTCGGCGCCGAGCTGCTCCAGTTCGAGCGGGGTGGCCGTCTTGACTGTCGCGCGGGTGCCTACAGGCATGAATACTGGTGTCTCGATGTCGCCGTGAGGGGTTCTAATCACTCCTCTGCGCGCCTTCCCGGCGCATTCATGTTTCAGCTCGAAGAAGGCGGGCATATCATCTTCTCGACAGGATTATTTTTGCGGCCTCGCCGGGTCCGATGTCTCCGTGTTCGCCGAAGGCGGCTTTTCTTTCTGTGAATCTTGCGCGTATTCTCTCTGCGGCCTCGTCCGCGCTGATCCTGTAGTCCGACAACCTGGTCGGCATTCCAATGGAGTGGAAGAACTCTTCTGTCGCCTTTATCGCGGCGTTGGCTCCCTTCACGCCAAAGACCCTTTCCCCGAATTGCCCGAGCTTGGCTTTTTTTGTCTTGAGCTTGAATTTCCAGACTCCGGGCATGAGGATTGCAAGCGTCTCGGCGTGGTCGAGGCCGTAGAAGGCGGTGAGTTCGTGGCCGATCATGTGCGTGGCCCAGTCCTGCGGGACACCGCATCCGATCAGGTTGTTCAGCGCGAGAGTGGAGCACCACATCAGTGATGCTCTGGAATGGTAGTCCGGCTTCCTGTCCATCGCCCTTGGGGCGATCTCGACAAGCGTCTGGACTATTCCCTCGGCGAATCTGTCCTGCAGGGGGGCACCGGCGGGGAAGGTCATGTATTGCTCCATCACGTGGGCGAAGCTGTCCACAATTCCGTTCCTCACCTGCTTTACCGGAAGGGAGTATGTCGTCTCGGGGTCCAGCACCGAGAAGCGGGGATAGACCCATGGGGAGGAGAAATGGAGTTTTTCCTTTGTCGCCTCGCGGGATATCACCGAGTTGCTGTTTGCTTCGCTGCCGGTGGCCGGAAGAGTGAGGACTGCGCCTATCGGCAGCGCCGAGCGGACGTTCGACCCGGATGTCCGAAGTATGTCCCAGGGATCTTTCCCCTTGAACAGCGCCGCGGCGGCGATGAACTTGGCCGCGTCGAGCACGGAGCCACCTCCGGCCGCGAGGATGAAGGAGAGCTTCTCCTTCTTGAGCAGCTTCACGGCCTGCAGGCATGTCTCGTATCGGGGATTTGCCTCCACGCCTGGGAATTCGACGACTCTGCGCCCGGAGAGCGCCTTGCGGACCTGTTCGTAGACTCCGTTCTTCTTGATCGAGCCCCCGCCGTAGAGGAGCAGGACGCGGGATTTTCGGTCCACTCTTGAGGAAATTCCCGGAATCGTGCCTCTGCCGAATATTATCTCGGTCGGATTGTGGAAGATGAAATTCTCCATGCGCTCTCTCCTCGGTCTCTTCGAGTTTGTGAATCCATACCTCTAGCATCTGATGACCAGTTTTCAACATCGAATATTTTTTGCTTTTTTGGCTTGACATGTTTCTATTATGGTATAAATTGGACTTAAATGGAGTAGAATGGATTAACGAAAATGCTCCCATTTTTCGGACAGGAGAAGGTCTCGGTTGATGCCAACGGCAGGGTGAAGCTCTGTCCGAGGTTCTTGGCCGATTTCAAGGATTCGGGCGGATGGGACATAGTTCTCTTTTCGCTTCCCGAGGGTGGTGTGGCCATATATCCGGAGAAGACATTTCTGCGGATGAGGAGGTCCGAGCTTGACGAGGCGGAGAAATCCGGGGGCAGTGTGCTGCAGAGGAGGCGGCTCAGGTTTTCCGGCGCGATGACGCAGTCGGAGAAGATATCGAACCAGGGGCGCATCACGATTCCGCATTTCATGCGCGAGGACTGCGGGCTTGCGCCCAACTCCGATGTTGTGATGGTCGGAATCCAGATTGGCATCGAGATATGGTCGTCCGAGAGGTGGTCTGGGGAGCTCGACAAGATGCGCAGACACAGCAATGAGAAGGGTGAACGCGAGATGGCGTCCGACCTGATGGACCCGAGGCGGGAATGAGTGCGGATATGATTATAATGAAAAATGGAGGGTAAGGATGAAGGCGACGTATTATCCGGAGAGGACGACGGACTCGATCCAGCTTTTCGCCAGGTCGTTCAACGGCAGGGAGAGTGTGAAGAATTGCTTCTGCTCGTTCTGCGCGAAGTCGGGCATGCCCCGGCACGAATGCTACATTTCGGAGGATGAGGTTGGAGGGGTTGACGAGAGCACTGGCGAGATAATCTGCAAGTACTGTTTGAACCTGATATCGAAGATGAGGGAAATGAAATGAAGACTTTCAAGGTCGAGAGAACCGGGCATGGAGTCGTCCTGCTTGTGCTTGCCGGCTACCTTGCCGTCTTTCTGCTCGTGTCGTGTATGCAGACATTCATGGCCCGTTCGGAGATGGCCGCCACGGAGCGCAGAAGTATTGACAAGATATGTGGCTTGGCCGGGCGAATATCCTCCGAAATTCCGGTCGAGAACAGGGATGCTTGGATAGACTCTTTTCAGAGGAGTCCCGAGCTGATTCTGGTATGCGCCGAGAAGGCGGCGATGGAATCTCCGGGGGGCGGCCAGTTCTCGCTGGCCATATCCGAGACGGCGCCTCTGTCCGTCATGTTCTGAACAGAGTCTTCGCTGGCGTCGGCCGCGGTCGAAGATTTTCAATGTCAAAGATTTTTAAGGAGATTGGAAATGCAAAGGTTAAAGGGTATTCCCGGATACATTGATCTGCAGGTGAACGGCATAAAGGGAATTGACTATTCCAGCGAGGAGCTTTCGTCCGATGCCTTTGTATTCTCATGCAAAGAGCTGAAGAAGAATTCGACGATTGGTTTTCTGCCTACAATAATCACATCCCCTGACTCACTGCTTCTGAGAAATCTCGGTATAATGGCCTCCTGTCTCCGCTTCAAGGAGGTTTCACGGATGGTCCTGGGCTTCCACTTGGAGGGGCCTTTCATATCGCGGGAGGACGGCGCCCGCGGCGCACATAGCCTGCAGTGGGTGGCGGACAACAATCTGTCATGGCTGGCCAAGGTGCGGAAGGCATCCGGCGGACGTGTCAGGATGGTGACTGTTTCCGCCGAGCAGAAAGGGATCGCCGGATTCATCAGGTCGGCCAGACGCGATGGCATCGTCGTGTCTCTTGGGCACCAGCTCGCGGATGAAGGGCAGATCGCTCTGGCGGTCAAGGCCGGGGCCAGCTCCCTCACCCATCTGGGCAACGGGCTGCCCCAGAAGATACATCGCTTCGAGAATCCCCTATGGCCGTCTCTCGCGGAGGATCGTCTCAAGGCGATGATGATTCCCGACGGCTGGCATCTGCCGGAGGCTCTGGTCAAGGTGATAATCCGGGCCAAGGGTATAGACAATGTGATCGCGGTGAGCGATGCTTCCCCTCTGGCGCTCATGCCTCCAGGCGATTATCGCGCCCTTGAAAACAGAGTGAGAATAGACAGGAGAGGCAAGCTCTTCAATCCGGACACTGGCTATCTCGTGGGCTCCTGGAGCACCTTGCGCCAATGCGTGGAGTGGATGAGGGGGCTTGACTTTCTGGACGGAAGCGACATTGCGAAGCTGGTCTACCACAATCCGCTGAAGCTTCTTGGAATCAAGAAACTCCCCTTGGCCGGCTGAAGAATCGGCCCGGTATGGGGTCATCCGTATATTTTCCCCTCCCTGTAGTCAGCCCATGCGTTCTCGAACCAGGCATTCGAATCGGGCATAGGCCTCCTCGGAACCCATTTGTTCCGGACCTTCCCGTCCTCCATCCATGTTTCGAGAACCTTGTCCTTGAAGCTCTCGTCCTCTGCGGCGAAACGCCACTCGTCGGGAAGAGCCTTGTGCGCCTTGGTCCCATCCTTGTCGAGGACCAGGGCCGAGCCGCGGCTCCCAACACCGCTCTTGACAGCGAAGAGGACCGCCTCGAGATATACGCAGTGAGCGAAGCACAGTTGCGAATTTCGCAGAGCCTCCGCGACTCCGCCGAGGCCTTCTCCGGCGCATCCGTCCTTCTTTATCCCTTCCCAAAGTTTCCACGCTTCACGGACGGATTTTTCGAGCTTCTCCCTTGAGCGGATGTGTGCAGCAGCCTCCGACATTCTGGATTGGATTTCATCCCTCACGCTCTTCCAGCCCCGCTTGGACTTGGAGCATTTCGCAATTTGACGCAGTGTCTCGGAGAGAGATTTTTCCGCGATCTTGCAGGCCATCTTCATATTTAGAGTCTTGTCCGCGTATTTATGCGCGATGAACTCCGCGGCGCGGAATCCGCCCACCTGCCCGGAATTCAAAGCGGAGCCTCCAGGGCGATATACCCCGTGCGAACCGTTCACCTCGCCAACCGGGAAGAGGTGCTTGATGCTGGTGGACTCCCACCAGAGGTTTCCGGCAAGGCCTCCATTGTTGTGCTGGGCGCATACGGCGATCTCAAGCGGCTCCTTTCTGATGTCTATTCCGTGGTCCAGATATAGATCTATCGCAGGACGATTCATCTTTGCGAGCCTGTCTATCGGCGTTCCGAAAACCGCGTTCGACCTCTCCAGATAGCCTCTCGCTTCATCGCTGAGAGATTTGAAGTCGAAGCCTTCGCAATTTTTCCTGAAGTCAAGGAATACTCTTCTGTCCTTGAGCACGGTCTCGATGTAGACAAGAATATCAACTATGGACGAGCCGCCTACGACTTTCCGGGGATCGAAGGGCCACTGGTAGCCCTTGAGGAAAATCGCGCTGTTCATCTCTCCCACGGAGCCGAAGTATTCGCGCATGAACTCCTTCGGATCGCCCTCCCCATCGGAAGAAGTGCTGACAAATTTCGGTATCACCTGCATGTAGGTGCCGGAAACATTCCAGCGGAACTTAATGGACGCCATGCCGTATTGGGATTCCGGCAGGCTCTGCGCCTTCGCCCCTGCCTGAAGGGCAAGCCCGATCGCGCCAGTGTGGACATTCGGATAGACGCTGGTCCTGTAAAGCCCTCCCGGACCGCCGACGGCGAAAACAACATTCTCCGCGATGTATGCCTCAAGCGCATCCTCCGGCCTCGCATTTTTCCGGCCTCTGTCAATTGCAATCAGGCCACATGCGCGGAGCGAATCACCGGATCCGCAGGTGAGAATAGAAAGAGCGACACGCCCCTCGGCTATCTTCACAGGCCGCCTCTTCAACTCCCGGATCAGAGCCCTGCACATCTCGCGCGATGTGTAGGGACCGACAGATGTCGCACGCTGCAAAGGATCATGGTCCGTCTTGTATCCGACGAACTGACCGTATGCGTCGCTAGGAAAGGGAACACCGAGATTCACCAGATTAAGAAAGGCTCTCGCAGAAAGACTCGCCTCGACCATCGCTAAATCCCCATGCATGGAGCCGCCCTTGAAGAATGATTCCGCAAGAGAAACAGGTGAATCCTTGTCTGCCCCGTAGAGACCGAGCTTGTAGTATGTCTGCTTGTCGCTGCCGGTGTTTATCGAAGTGCCCATCGAGAGCCCCTCGCTTATCACGCAGACATCCTTCACACCCTCGCTGTCAAGCCTTATCGCGGCATTCAGCCCCGCCGCACCGCTGCCAAGAACAACACTGCCATGCAAATGGACGGGAATCTTCACTGTCCTCCCGCCAAACTTCACCTTCAACTTTTTGTCCTTCATGTTTTGCCCCGTTATTAATTTGAGATTTGAGATTTGAAATTTGAGATCGTTTCTCCGTTGTCACGTTCATCGTTCTCCGTTGTCACGTTCATCGTTCACCGTTGTTACGTTCAGCGTTCACCGTTAAGCGCATGCCACGCCGTAGCTTATCTAGCGAAGGCGGGTTCACCGTTTTCACTTTCACTATTTCGATATTCGTGCTGCTGAAAGCGAAGACTGGCCCGTCATCCATTTGTCTTAGGCGGCCGAGAACGACCGCCCTGCTTTTTTACCCATGTGGCCAAAGTATGTAGGGCGTTCTCGCCCGACAAAATGTATTTCAAATTTCCAATTTCTAATCACGAATATCCAGT
>DYMC01000204.1 GCA_020721745.1 Lentisphaera sp.
ATCTTGAAAAGAATTCATGCAACTAATTATACCACAAATGTTTACAAAAGTCAAGATCCCATTTTATCTTTTTTCTATCACTTTTTCAGGGTACTAGAAGCAAGGGTCTAAAATTTTCTGGATTTCACTGCGTGTCATTTCTCCTTTCAACCTGGCCTCTCTCAAATCCTGAGGCGGCAGCCCGGCCGTTCAGTGTTTTCTCAGGAATATGTGTATGAGGGCGATGTCGGACTGCGACACACCGTCTATGCGGGCGGCCTGCGCGATCGTCGTAGGGCGGATTTTCTCAAGTTTTCCTCTCGCCTCGTTGCCGAGTCCTTTTATCATGGAGTAGTCGAAGTCGCGTGGGATTTTGGTCTGCTCGTGCCTTTTGATCCTCTCGACCTCCCTGCGCTCGATCCGGATGTATCCCTCGTAATGGATATTGACCGCGATCTGCTCCAGAATTCTCCTCGAAGACGGATCGTCGCCAAGCCCAAGCTCCTCCCTGGCGAAGTCCTTTGGAATCCTTCCGGCCTCGCCCCTGCAGCCCAGGATGACCTCGCGCCGTCTCCTCCCGTCCCTGGCATTCTCAGCGAGTTTCGCAAAAGTCTCGTTCAGTTTTCTCTCGTATTTCTCGAATTCCGCGAATTTCGCAGACGGGAGAAGCCCGTTCTCGAATGCGAATCTGCAAAGGCGCAGATCCGCATTGTCCTGCCTGATGCTGAGCCTGTATTCGGCCCTGCTGGTGAAAAGGCGGTAGGGCTCGACGATGTCCTTGGTCGCCAGATCGTCTATCATGACACCGATGTAGGAAGCGTCGCGGGGCAGCTCGACCGGATCGAGTCCCTTTGCGAATTTCGCAGCGTTCATGCCTGCGACAAGCCCCTGTCCCCCGGCCTCCTCGTATCCGCTCGTGCCGTTGATCTGCCCGGCCAGGAACAGATTTTCCCATCTCTTCGTCTGGAGGCTGCGCCTCGTCTGCTCCGGCAGGACGAAATCGTATTCGATGGCGTATGCGAATCTGGATATCACCGCTTTTTCCAGTCCCGGCAGGCTGTGAACCATCTCGATCTGGTTCTCGACCGGGAAGCTGGTTGATATTCCGTTGAGGTAGTATTCCTCGGTGAACTCCCCTTCCGGCTCCAGGAAGATGTTGTGCGTCCCATGGTGCGGGAATTTCATCACCTTGTCCTCGAACGACGGACAGTATCTGGTGCCGGTGCCCTTTATCTTCCCCGAATAGAGCGGCGACTTGGATATGTTCCTGCGTATTATCTCCGCCGTCTCGGCGTTGCTCCGCGTCGTGTAGCATGGCATGTCCTTTCTGGCAGCTTTCGGATAGACATTGTCATGCCCGAAGAAGCTGAACAATCCTTCGCCTTCCTCCGACTCCTGTCTGTCGAGGCCGCCGAAATCAATTGTCTTGGCGAGGATTCTCGGCGGCGTGCCGGTCTTGAGCCTTCCCAGGCTGAGCCCGAGCTGTTCCTTCAGCGCGGCGGGGAGCAGGTCCGATGCGGAATCGCCGGCCCTCCCGCCTGCGAAATTCGCAAGGCCGTAGTGCAGCTTGCCGGCCATGAAAGTCCCTGGGCACAGCACGATCGCCCTGCAGAGTATCCTCTCGTCGAACTGGTTCTTCAGTCCAGTTATCCTGTTCTTGCCCAGGATGAACGAAGTCATCTCCCCCTGCATGATGTCGAGGCCGGGGCATATCTCGAGCTCCCGCTTCATCGCCCTCTGGTAGCACAGCTTGTCGCACTGGGCCCGCGGGCTCCAGACGGCCGGCCCCTTCTTCCTGTTGAGCATGCGGAACTGTATTGCGCCTGCGTCGGCGACCTTTCCCTGCAGTCCGCCGAGGGCGTCTATCTCGCGCGTGACCTGCCCCTTGGCTATTCCGCCAACAGCCGGGTTGCAGCTCATCTGCGCGATGTGGTCCATGTTCATTGTCAGCAGGAGGGTCCTGGCTCCGAGCCTGGCCGCGGCATGCGCGGCCTCGCAGCCGGCATGTCCTCCGCCGACGACCACCACGTCGTAATGTCCATGTGTTCCCATTTGGAAAAAATCGCCGCTCTGTTGATTTAATTAGAAAGGATGGTAAAATACAGCCTGAAACGACAAAACAAACCACGGAGACCCCTGCAAATGGCGAAAGACAAGGACAACGACGTGCTTGATACGACTTACGATGAACTCACCGTATTCGAGAATTTCTTCACCAACCACTGGAAGAACATCATCGTATTCGGAATAATTGTTGTGATTCTCATTGGAGTCGGAATGCAGGTGAAGCAGTGGCTCTCGAAGAGCGATGCGGCTGCGGCCGGAGCGCTCAGCTCGGCGAAGACCATCGAGGAGATGGAGCTCGCGTTGAAGAAATATCCGGGACATTCCAGCGCGGACTACGCCAGGCTCAGGCTGGGAACGCTATACTTCGAGAGCGGGAACAGCCAGAAGGCGATAGAGATATTCGCCCCGCTCTCCCGGAAGGCCAGATACAAGGACGTGATGGCACAGGCCGCCCTCAACCATGCCTGCGCACTGGAACAGAGCGGAAAGAAGGACGAGGCTGCGGAGAAATATGCCACGGTCGGACGCACGGGCAACTACCCTGCGGAATATCGCGCCGACGCGAACTGCTCGGCGGCGAGGATTTATCTGGATCTCGGCAAGAACGCCCTCGCCAAGGCCTGCGTGGATCTGGTTGACCCGAACCAGCTGGAAGGCGGAATGTCCAACCCACACTACCAACGGGCAAAACTGCTGTCATCGATGCTCTGAGTGTTGATCTAGCAAAGATTCTTTGCCAAATCAACACTTAACCCTCCACGAATTCCCCTCCTGAGACTTCCTTCTGGATTTCGCGCCGGGAGGAGTCGTAGGTTGCCGACAGCGTCATCATCCGGAAGCATTTGGAGTCCATGACCTCCTTTCGCAGCGTGTATGCCGGCCCCTCGTCGTCGTAGCTTGGGTTCAAGTCCCGGCCGAGAAAGACCTTCACTGAAACTATCTGGCCGCATTTTCCGCAACGTATCCGGTATTCGACGAAGTCGTCTCCAGCCTTCGAAGGGGAGAAGAATTTTTTCAGGAATGAAAGGATATGGGCTCTCCTATGTTCTCAATGCTCCGGATATCTTCCGCGCGGCCCTGGACAGATCGAGGAGGAGCTTGCGTCTTTTCTCCTTGTCGAACCTGAACGACGGGACATAGGCTCCGACCGCGCCGAGTAGGAATGATTTCGGGGCGAGTATGGGAACTGCCAGGGAGGCGAGTTCCGGATTCCGGTTCTCGGCAAATCCATCCCTGCGGATTCTCCCCAGGTTCCGGACCACCCCCGCGAAGGACTTCTTCCCTGAAGATGAAAGCTGCGGACTGTGCTTGCGGATGAAGAACTCAAGCTCGTTCCCGGGAGCGAAGGCGAGCATGACATGCGTCGTCACCAGATTCCAGGCGACCGATGCAGCGTCGGCTTTTTCAGTCTCCACCGAAACGACTCCGCCCCCCTTGACCCGCAACAGCACCAGCGATAAAGAATGGATGACTGGAACGCTGGATGGGTGGATGGGACGGCGGTGGCCGCTGTCCGGGGACGGCGGAACCTACGGGCTGAAGTCCGTTTGCGTCTGGAATGGATTTTACG
>DYMC01000205.1 GCA_020721745.1 Lentisphaera sp.
ACACGTATGAAATCACGTGTTGCCATGCCCGCAAAAAGAGTTTTGCAATCAGCTCAAGTCAATTGCAAGATTTGTTTTATCCTTCATTCTTGACAGATTTGGATTTTCCGATTCATTCTCCTATGGACTCCACCACGAATTGGGAATTGTATTCACGGTTCTCAAGATAAATCGCGGGACTAAAAAGTCAAGCTGTGCGAAGGAAGATATCCGTTCTCTTTGGACAGCACACTGAAGATACCCCCGCCGGACAGGTGGTCTACAGGGACGAGCATCAGGATTGCAGGAAGTTCCCCGACATCGACAGCGACAATCTCAGAAGCGGCATCATCCGAAATTTGCAGTCTCCTCCGGTCACTCCCGCCATTTCGCTCCACAGTCTTAAAATCATTTCCCTCCTCATATGTTCCTTGGCTCCTTCACGGAATGGAAACTGAGCTTAGAAAGGCTAAGTTAAGCAAAACGAAAAATGGAAGATGCCATAATGAAATTCAAGACTGGAACAATCCTTGCATTTGTGGCGGGCTTGCTGCTTCTGCTCCATTTTGCGCTGTCGTCTCTTGCGATTTTCGCAAAATCGCCGACATTCGACGAGTCTGTGCATCTGGCCGGGGGATACACGTTCTGGACGCTCGACGACTACAGGATAAATCCGGAGAACGGGAATTTTCCCCAGCGCTGGGCAGCCCTGCCCCTGCTGTTCAGGAGTGACATCAAGGTTCCGCTCGATTCTTCGCACTGGCTGGAGGCGAAGGAGTGGTTCTTCAGCTTTTTCTTTCTCTTCAAGTCGGGGAACGATCCTGATTCTCTTTTCATTCCTGCGAAGTTCATGATGCTGATTCTGAGTCTTGCGCTCTGCGTGGCTGTCTTCCTCATATCGAGGGAGATTTTCGGAGGGAGGGGGGCGTTGATATCCCTCTGCCTTTGCGCGCTCTCCCCCACGGTGCTGTCCCAGTCCAGCCTTGTCACGTCGGACCTTGCCGCGGCTCTTTTCTTTCTCCTGTCCTCGTATTTCATCTGGCGGAATTTCAGGACGGTGAACATTTCCAACACGCTTTTCTGCTCGGCATCGCTGGCCTTGCTCTTCCTCTCCAAGATGTCGGCTCCGATAATAATTCCGTTTTATCTTCTTGCGATTTTCGCAAGGCTGAGGAGCGCGGAGCCGACGATCTGCGAATTTCGCGGCGGGAGGACGGTTCTGGATGGGCAAGGCGGTCGCATCAAGGCGCTTGCACCACTGATACTTGTCCACATTTTTGCGGTTTACATTGCAATCTGGGCGTCGTTCGGGTTCCGATACACGCAGGTGCCCCCGGGTTCTCCCTCGGCCGCGGCGGTCGCGCTGCAGTGGGATGATCTGGCGAAGGGGGAAAAGGACACCCTTGACAATGCGATAATCGCAACGGACAAGTTCGGTCTGCTTCCCCGGGGCTATCTCCACGGATTCCTGTATGTGAAGAAGCATCTGGGCAAGAGGATTTCGTTCATGGACGGAGAGAAGAGCAACAAGGGTTTCGCCTTTTTCTTTCCATACTGCTTTGTCATCAAGACTCCGATACCGGTCATGGTCCTGTGCGCAGCCTCGATATTCCTCCTGCTTCGCCTCTCGAACAGTAAAAGTGAGCTTGCTCACCTTGCCCACCTTGCTGGCCTCGCCCCGCTTGCGATTTTCGCGGGGCTATTTGCGATTTTCGCAGTATCGAGCGGCATAAATATCGGGCACAGGCATCTTCTCCCGCTCTACCCGATGTTATTTATCCTATGTGGAGTTCTAGGAGATGCGAGAGCCACGGGCCGCTCCCGCTGGATAAAAGCCCTGGCTGGCGTCTGCGCGGTCTGCCTCGCGTTCGAGTCGGTGGCCATAGCTCCCCATCATATTGCATATTTCAACCAGTTCGCGGGCGGGCCGCGGAATGGCTACAAGCTGCTTGTTGACAGCTCTCTTGACTGGGGACAGGATTTGAAGGAACTGAAAAAGGTGACGGACCGCATGTCCGTATCCGGGAAGTCAAATCTGTATCTTGCGTATTTCGGGACCGCCTCGATAAACAGCTACGGGCTGGAGGGATTCATCTCTCTGCCGGGATATTTCACGCAGGAGAATTTCCGAATCCACGACTACGGGTCTGGAACATATTGCGTAAGCGCGACCATGCTGCATCTGCTCTACTACCAGGACATCTTCGCCTCCTTGAAGTTTCCTCCCGAAATACTCTTCGACGATTCCTTCGATAAGCTGCAACCCTTTGTGTCGGACATGCTCGCCGCGGCGGGCAAAGGAGACGAAGCTCTCGCCGCCTTTTTTCGGGAGAACGGCGAGGAGTTCTGTCTGCGCCGCTACCGGGCATACGATCTGATTAGATTCGCCAGGCTATGCGAGTATCTGAAGAGGAGGATGCCGGATGGGAACGCAGGACACTCGATACTCATCTACAAGCTTGATCGGGCCGAGATAGACACGGCGATGAGGATGAAGGTCAGCTTCTGAGGATCTAGCGCAACCTTCCTAGTTATCGAAGAGGATAAATCGTAACCAATTAACAGTAAAGTCGTTATGTTTATTGTTTGCTATTCCCTAATAAAAAAACAAAAATATTGTTGATTTTATAGACAAATTATTGCTTGACAATTCAAAACTATGCCCTAATTTATCTCCTATTTGAAGGGGATATTGCGATGGAACGGCTGGAGGCGAAGAGAATTGGCGGACGGACATACTACTACTATTCCAAGTGGGGATGGGTGAACGGAAAATGCAGGAGGCTGTGGCAGAGATATTTAGGCAAGCTGAAGGACATAGCAAGAGCTGTCGAGCACGGGCTGGAGCCCGATTATGCGGAGGTTTTTGACTTCGGCCTTCCCGCCGCATTGTGGAAGGAGATCGGGAATCAGGATATTATCGGCCATGTCGATCGGCTATGCCCGAAAAGGAAACAGGGGCTGAGCGTGGGGCAATACATCGCCATGGCGGCAGTCAACCGCTCAATGGCGCCGGTCGGCAAGAGCGCCATGTGGGAATGGTTTTGCCATACCACGCTGCGCCGGTTCCTGCCGCTCGCCGACAAGGCATCCCTGAGTTCCCAACGCTTCTGGGATCACATGGATGCCCTGGATGGCGCGCAGGCTGAATCGGTATGGCGGTCCATTCTCACGGATGCGGTGAGGAGAGAGAATATTGATCTCGCGCATATTTCATACGATGGCACTAATTTCTACACGTTCATCAACACATTCAACATGAAATCCGAGCTGGCCCGAAGAGGAAGGAACAAGCAGGGGCGAAACAACCTCCGGCAGATCAGCTATGCGCTTTTCTGCTCGAAAGACGGGAATGTCCCCCTCTATTATGATCTCTATGAGGGAAACCGCAATGACACCAGGCAATTCCCATTGATGATAGAGCGGTTCCGCGGTTTTCTTGGCGCCATGTCGCCGACCATCGCGAAAGATTGTACCTCCGGTGTGACGATCGTATTCGACAAAGGGAACAATTCCAAGGAGAACATAAGGCTGCTCGATGAATTGAAACTAAATTTCATAGGCTCCGTCA
>DYMC01000206.1 GCA_020721745.1 Lentisphaera sp.
TTCGCCTCGAGCCACCGTTCGGCGTCTATCGCCGCCCTGCATCCCATTCCCGCGGCGGTTATCGCCTGCCGGTAGGTCTTGTCGGCACAATCGCCTGCGGCAAACACGCCGTCAACGCTTGTGCGGGAGGACACTCCGTCTAGACTTATGTATCCGACATCATCAGTCTTTATCTGCCCCCTGAATATCGCCGTGTTTGGCTCGTGGCCCAGCGCGGCGAAGTATCCGGCCACCTCGATCCTGGATGTTTTCCCGTCCTGGACATTCTTAACTTCGACTCCCTCCACCTTTTCGGCTCCGAGAATATCCGAGACCACGGAGTTCCACACAAATTCGATCTTGGGATTCTTGAACGCGCGGTCGGCCATTATCTTCGATGCGCGCAGCTTGTCGCGGCGGTGGACCACATATACCTTTGACGCGAAACGGGTCAGGAATATGGCTTCCTCCATTGCGGTGTCGCCTCCGCCGACAACAACGACTGGGACATTCCTGAAGAATGCGCCGTCGCATGTGGCGCAGGCGGAGACACCTTTCGCCATGAGACGCTTTTCCGAGTCGAGCCCGAGCCATCTTGGCGAGGCGCCAGTGGCGATTATGGCCGCCTCGGCCTCGATCTGGGTTCCGCCCTCGAGGGTCAGCCTCTGCGGGCCACCCTGCTTGAACTCGACCGCCCCCACGCTGTCGAAAAGAATTTCCGTCCCGAATCTCTCGGCCTGCTTCTGGAAAAAGCCCATGAATTCAAATCCGTTCAGCGGATCGGGATGGCTCGGATAGTTCTCGATGTCGCTTGTCTGCGTGAGCTGTCCGCCCGGCAATTTCCCCGATATAAGCACAGGGGCGAGCAGAGCCCTTGCGGTATAGATTGCCGCCGTATATCCGGCCGGACCCGATCCGATTATCGCTATCTTCCTCATGGTCTCTCCTTATTGGTTTGTGATGCATGCGCATGCGAAATTCGCAATTCGAATTCTAACATTGAAAAGTGAAAAGTCCAATGCCGGACGAAAATCAAGACCGCTTAGCGCCATGCGTATGGCATTGCCCATGCCATGGCCCTCTCGCCGGGAGCGCCGGAGTCCAGCGCGACAACCTCCGGGAAAAAAGCCAGTTCTTGTCTACCCTGGGACGGTGCAAACTGCCCGGACGGCATTTCCCCCGCTTGAAAAGGGACGGCTTCGTGCTAGTGTCCGGCACTAGAATCATTCCCACTTATGAAAGTCTTGATACAGAGAGTATCTTCAGCCTCTGTCCGCATAGGAGGCTCCGAGCATTCCCGCATCGGCAGGGGCTTGCTCGTGCTTCTCGGGATCGGGCATGGCGATTCCACCATGGACGCTGAATCCCTCGCGGAGAAATGCGTCAACCTGAGGATATTCGACGACGAGAACGGCAAGATGAACCTCTCGCTTCTCGATGTGAAAGGGGAAATCATGCTCGTATCTCAGTTCACTCTGCTTGCCGACTGCAGGCGCGGCAGAAGGCCGAGCTACAGCGATGCGGCGAGGCCCGAGCAGGCGATTCCACTCTATGAGAAGTTCATATTGGCCCTTGCGAAATTCGCAAGCGTAAAGACTGGTGTTTTCGGGGCGGAGATGGAGGTCTCGCTTGTGAACGACGGCCCGGTTACGATAATGCTGGACAGTGCAGAGCTGCTATAAGGCCGTCCGGGGAAAAAGCGCTTGAAATCCTTCGATGCGTGTGTTATCTTGGGGAAGATTATTTACGGAGCCATCCATGCAGATTCCATCTGAAGGTCTTCATCTTCCCCGCATGACGGCGTTTGCTCTTCTGGCGGCCGCGCTGTTCAGCTCGTGCCTGGTGTCAACCGAGCCATACCGGAAGGTGCGGACCTTTGATCTGGGGATGTCCTCTCCTGGCGGCGTGTCGCTCGCCGTGGAGAGGATCGAGAACCCGAAGATGTATCGCCATCCTTTCGTCTACAGGGTCGGCGACAACGAGATTGTCAAGGACGAATTCAACAAATGGTCGGCACTGCCCGAGAATCTCCTTCTTTCACGTCTGAAGGCGGCCTTCTCCGAGCGTCCCGGCTCCCCTGCTCTCTCGGCCAAGATACTCGAGTTCGAGTTCGACACGGAAAGGAGACTTGCCCGCCTGCAGATCTCATATTCCATCTCCGCCGGCGGGGTGAAAGGCGAAGAGATCCTATTCGTGTCGGAAACAGATTTCGCCGAGCTCGACGGCGCGGAGATGGCGGCGGCAATGGCGGCGAACGCGGACAGATTCACATCGGAAATAATGGAGAAGATAAAATGAAGCTCGCAAAAATAGTCGCCGAGAAGAAGCAGGAGATAGTGGATGTAAGGAAGGGGGCCAGCCTCGAGGAGGCCGCATCGCTGATGTGCTCCAGAAAGATCGGCGTGGTCCTGGTCTACGAGGATGGAAAGGACATGAAGAGATACGTGGGGATAGTCAGCGACTCGGATGTCATATCCGCGCTTTGCAGGCACGGCGGAATCTCTGGAGTGAAAGTCTCGGACGTGATGACGACAAGGATGATAGTCGCAACTTCCGAGGATCCCTTGGACTACGCGATGAACGTGATGATGAGGCACAAGATCAGCCATCTTCCTGTCATCGAGGGAAAGAGGATAGCTGCGGTCGTCTCGATTCGGGACCTGATAAAGGAGCTCTACGACGAAGACGAGATAAAGATCAGATACTACGGCGACTATATCGGTGGCACCTACAAGAGCGAGGTCTTCTGACGTGTTCCGGGATGCATGGAGAAGCAGGATGCAGGATACAAGATACGGGATTCAAGATACAAGGAGCCAATTACAAAATTGCCTTTGGAACGCCGGTCTTATGACCGGCATTAGAGCCAGCCATAGGGCTGGCGATCCTTTTAAAAGGCAATTTTGCAATTACCTCACAAGATTCAAGATACAAGATAGAGGATGTTTACCCGCCACCCGAAGGACAGGCTGGCAGGATATTTCCCCGCCTCACGCAGTGCCGGCGGGTTTACCCGCCCCTCTGAAAGCGCTGGCGGGCACAATGCTGGATGACAAGTTCTCCGTGCAAAAGGCTGGGGATTGAGATGGAGCGGGATGGAGTTGGCGAACCGGAGAAATGGAAAAATTGAAGACTCCCAAGGCATTCATTTCCGAGAGGAGGATAAGGGCGAAGGTGTCGGAGCTTGCACACCGGATCATCCATGACCTGAAGAAGCACCCCGCCACATTGATATACATATCCAACGGGGCGATGATATTCGCCGCCGACCTCGCGAGGAAGATCCCCGTCCCGCTCAGGATAGACAGCATCGCGGCATATTCCTATAGCGGAAAGGCCAGCACTGGCAGGGTGTCGCTCCGCTCCGGCATGAAGCTGGACATCAGGGGGCACGACGTGATACTTGTGGACGACATTCTCGACACCGGCAGGACGCTGTCGGAGATACGCAGGCTTCTCCTCCGGATGAAGCCTTCAA